>NZ_JBKJFM010000209.1:0-8453 GCF_046614825.1 Streptomyces nanhaiensis | reverse complement strand
CGGCCGCCCGCTCGCTGATGTCCCCCTCGCCCTCGGGCACCGGCCGGCCGCAGACCCCGGTCACCCGCCTCGCCGGGAGGTCCACGTCCTGGATCTCCAGGGAGAGCAGGTCCAGCACCCGCAGGTCTCCCTCCCACAGCAGCAGCCACAGGGCCCGGTGCGCCATGTCGATGGAGTCGTCGCGGAGCAGTTCCTCGAGCCTTGCGGCGGTGATGCGTTCGTCCGTGAGCGTCATGGCCCGGCAGTATTCCGGGCGGACACGTCCGCGGGTAGAGGTAGGAAGGATCCTTCCTGTGAAGGTTTTTCCGTAAAAGCCCCTGCCGCCGCCCGCCGCTCGGGCGGCGGCAGGCGGCGGCAGGCGGCGGCACAGTGGCCTTCCGGCCCGACTCCCCCGTCAGCAGCTCAGGTTGTCGCCGGGAGTGGTGCCCAGTGTCTGGACGAACCGCTGGTACTTGTCGATCCGGCTCTGCACCTGGGCGGGGTTGCGCCCACCGCACTCCAGGGAGCCGTTGATGCTGCGAATGGTCTCGCCGAAGCCGTGTCCGCCCACCATCGCGTTGTGCGGGGTCATGGTGCCCGGGCCGCTCTGGGTGTTCCAGTACCACAGGGCGGTCTTCCAGGCGACCGCGGCGTCCCGCTCAACCAGATAGGGGTTGCGCAGCAGGTCGATGCCCAGCGCGTCGCCCGCCGCCTTGTAGTTGAAGTTCCAGCTGAGCTGGATCGGGCCGCGCCCGTAGTAGGCGGCCTGGCCCGCCGGGCAGCCGTAGGGCTGGCTACTGTCGCAGTAGTGGGGGTAGTTGGCGGTGTTCTGCTCCACGATGTGGACCAGACCGCCGGTCTCGTGGCTGACGTTGGCGAGGAAGGCGGCGGCCTCCCGCTTCCTCACCGTGTCGCTGCCGGTGCCGGCGAAGGCCGGGTAGGCGCTCAGGGCGGCCTTCAGGCCCTGGTAGGTGTAGAAGGAGTTCCGGTTCGGGAACATCTGGTTGAACTGCGCCTCGCTGACCACGAATCCGGACGGATCCGGGTCCGTGGGCGGCGGGGTCGTACCGCCGCCGCAGGCGCCCTGGTCGCTCCAGACGCCGGAGGTGCCGGGCGGCACCTCGTTCTGGGTCCACCAGCGGGCGGTCCAGTTGTGGCCGTTGTGGGAGACGGTCGTCCCGCCGAGGTAGACCGACGAGGAGTTCCACGGGGTCGCGCACTCGGCGGCGGAGGCGGAGGTCGCGGGTACGGCGACCGCCAGGGCGCCTGCGAGGGCGGAGGCGGCGAGGCCCGCCATGAGGCGTTTTCTCAGCACCTGAACTTCCCTTCGGGGTGGGGGGTTGGTCGGGAACACTCAAGCGCCTTGGTATGTACCAGTCAAGGTATGGACCAGATCCGCTCCACGCCGGGATCCGCGGCGCCCCGAGCGGGACCGCGGCGATTCCCCGCTTCGATCCGCCCGGCCGGCGCCCCGCCCGGCCCTGCGCCTCCTTCACCCCTTAACTCCCCTATGCGGACTTTCACCCCGAAACAGATGCTCCGGCATGAGACGAAGGTCATTCACCGCGATCGTATGAATTGAGACTTCACCCGAATGCCGGTCATCCGGTCGGGTCCGGCCTTCGTTGTTGTGGACGTGACTCCACCAGATCTGCTTTCCACATCCGCGGTCCGCCTCCCCGGATCGGGCTGCCGTGAGTGACCAGGGCCCGCACTTCGATCCGTACGGCACGCCCGCGGGTCCGGACCCCGACTGGCACCGCACCGGTGTCCATCCGGAGTTCGACCCGTGGTTCGTACCGGAGCAGAGAGCCCCAGCCCCGCCCGACGTGGACGTCCTCGATCCGTCCTGGGACTTCGAGGCCGAACTCGCCAAGCTGCTCCAGGACTCCGGCCACGCCCCGCCCCGGCCCCACGGCCGGGAGCACGGTCCGGCCCATGCCCGGGCCCGGCCCGCCGAGCAGCCCCGGGGAACGGCGCACACCGGGCCGGAGCCGGCCGTGGACGAGGCCACCCGGGTGCTGCGCCGCTTCGGCGCCGGGGACACCGAAGAGGCGGGGCAGCCCGGAGACGGGGCCGCTCCCGCCCGCCGGGCGGGGCGTCCGGCCGCCGAACGCCGCCACCGCCGCAGGCGCCGGACGCCCCAGCGGCCGGAGCTGTCGCTGCTGCACGTGTTCAGCTACGCCGTGGCGGCACTGACCGCCGGCATCGTGGCCATGGTCAGCGTGCTGGGCGGACTGGTCTCCTACGACCCCCTGCGCCTGCTGGCCGGGCCCGCCGTGCCCGCCGACCTGGCGCGGTGGTGGCCCCTGCTGGTGTACGGGCCGTGGCTCGCCGGCTCCCTGTCGATCCTGCGCGCCACCGTGCTGCGGCGCCGGGTCCGGCACTCCTGGGCGGTGGTGATCCTCTTCTCGGCCGTGGCGGTGGTCCTGTGCGTGGCCCATGCCCCCAAGACCCTGACCGGGGTGGCGGCCGCGGGCCTCCCCCCGATCACCGCCCTGGCCTGCTTCCACCAGCTGGTGGGGCAGATCACCCTCACCCAGCCCCGGCACGCCCTGCCCCGCCGGCCCGCACCGCCGCCGCAGCGCGGTCCGCTCCCCCGAATGCGGACCGGCTACCGCGGGGACGGCCCGAAGCGTCCTTCTCCGGACGGGCGCCCCGGGCCGGGCCGCTGAAGCGGGTGGGCACGGAGCCGGCCGGGCGCCCCCGAGGGAGCGCCCGGCCGGCTCCGTGCCGGTGCGGTGCCGCCCGTCAGCGGCCGACCCGCCGGCTCTCCGGCGGCCCCAGGTAGCTCGGCCGCAGACCGCCGGTGTCCACGACGATCCGGTGCACGACGACCGTGGGGTCGACCATCCACAGCTTCAGGACGTGGACGCCCGGCCGGCCGACCGTGTGCCGGGTGACGGTGCGGTTGACGTTGTCGGAGGTGTTCCTCGCCCACCGCTTGTTCATGTAGGTGTCGTCGGCGCCGGTGGCGGCGGTGACGTCGACCGTCCGCGGCTCGGCGTCGTCGATCGAGACGGCGTACCGCAGGCCCTCCGTCGGCAGGACGTTGTTGCGCGGCGCCAGGTGGACCCAGACGTCGACCTCGCCGGCCGTGGTGAGCGTCATCTCGTACTCCAGGCGCGGCCCGTGGCCGCCGGGTTCCCGGCTGGGCGCGGTGACGGGGTAGGGCTCCATCCCGTCCTCGGCCCGCCCGATGTCGGGCAGGCGCCGCCAGTGGACGCCCCCGGTGCCGACGGCCCGGGAGTAGTGCGCGGCCTCCATGGACACGTGCCCGTCCGCCTCGACGAAGCCCCGCGGCCCCCGCCGCGGCATCCGGCGGTTGTCGACGACGGCCTGGACCTCCACGGCGGCACCGCCCGGGCCGTGGACGGTGACGGGCACCCTGGTGACGCCCTCGGGGGCCCTCCTCCAGTCGACCCGCACGGTGGCGCGCACCTGCTCCCCGACCCGCCCGCGTGCGCGGTCGACCCTCACCCAGGGCTCGGCCGCGGTGATGCGGTAGTCGAAGGGCCTGCTGCCGCGGTTGAAGACCTCGATGTACTGCTCGGGGTAGTTCTGGTACGGGCTGAAGGCCGGCAGCACCGCCTCCCCGTCCGCCCCGGGCCACCACAGGTCGGATCCGTCGATGCCCACGCCCATCTCGGCCCGGTCGGGCAGTTCGATCCGCCTGACCGCCGGGAAGACCTCGTCGGGCAGGGCGACGTGGTCGGGCGTCTGGGGCTGCTGCCAGGGCGCGTCGGGCCCGTAGCGCTCCACGTCGCCGTAGCCGATCTTCGGCTGGGTCTGGAAGCCCTTCCACTTCCCGCCGGCCAGGATGTTGTTGTAGTAGTCCGACATCGCCTGGTCGTCGGCGAAGCGCTCGTCGGTGAGGTCGGCGTAGCGGTTTGCGGCGGCGCGGCCCTGCTCGGCGTAGAGGATGTTGGTGAACTGCGCCTCGCGCAGCTCGTAGAGGTTGGCCGTGGCCTCCACCTGGTAGAGCACGAGCTGGTAGTAGGCGTCCTGGTCCTCCTTCGGGAGCCGGCGGCCGGCCTTCTGCGCACGCCTGGCGAGCCTGCGCCACTCCTCGGTGACCCGTGCCGTCTCGCCGTAGTGGTTGAGGTGGTAGGGGCTTGCCCGGTCGTCGTAGACCACCGCCTCCTCGTCCTTCGACAGGTCCTTGGCGGGGTCGAGGGTGATGCGGCGGTTGAGCAGTTCGGGTTTGCGGCGTGCCTGCAGGACGCCGTAGGTGTGCAGGATCGCGGCGATCTCGTCGGCGTGCTCGGGGCCGAAGCTCTGCGCGACGTAGCCGCGCCCCCACTCGTGGAGGCGCTCCAGGGGCCAGCGCTGCGGAGCCCAGGCGTAGTCGAGGAAGAACTGCGTGGGCAGCTCCTCGGCCTTCAGGTCGCCCACGTTGACCACCCACAGGCGGTCCACGCCGTAGGTGTGGGTCAGATGGAGCTGCTCCCAGGTGCTGACGAGGTTGACGGTGTCGACCCACTTGTAGTTGCGGCCGACCCCGACGTAGTCGAAGTGGTAGTACATGCCGTAGCCGCCGGCGCGCTCGGGGAGCGAGCGGTCCGGGAGCTTGCGCATGTTGCCCCAGTTGTCGTCGCAGAAGACGACGGTGACGTCCTCCGGCGGGCGCAGGCCCTTGTCCCAGTAGCGCTGGACCTCCTTGTAGAGGGTCTGCACCTGCGGGATGCCGGTGACGTCCTCCTTGCCCGTGACCTCGGCCAGGATCTCGCGCTGGCTGTCGAGGATGGACTGCATCAGGTCGATGCCGTCGCCGTCGGGCAGGCTGACGTCGCCGTTGCCGCGCATGCCGAGGGTGACCACGCCCTCGAAGTCCTCCTCGGCCATGCGGCGGATGCCGTCGGCCCAGTACGCCTCGATCGCCTGCCGGTTGCGGCGGAAGCTCCACTCTCCGGTGCCGCCGTAGGGGTCGCTGCCCGGCTCGGTGATGTTGCCCTCGGCGTCGCGCCTGGCGGGGGTGGCGTGGCGGTTCCACTCCTCGATGCCGCGCATCATGGGGGCCTCGTGCGAGGTGCCCATCACGATGCCGTACTCCTTGGCCGTGGCGTGGTTGGCCGGGTCGTCCTCGGCGAAGGCCCGGCCCCACACGGCCGGCCACAGGTAGTTGGCCTTGAGCCGCAGGAGGGTCTCGAAGACCTTGGCGTAGAACTCCTTGTTGAAGCCGTTCGGGAAGCCGGGGGCGTGGCCGGGGCCGAAGTACTCCGGCGCCCAGGTGCCCAGCGCCGGGTTCTCGTCGTTGACGAAGAAGCCGCGGTACTTCACGGCCGGAGTGCCCTGGGTGTGGCGGCCGGGCAGCACGTGCAGCTCGCCGTGGCGGCGCGGCGGTACGTCGTCCCAGAAGTGCCAGGGCGACACGCCCATCTGGCGGGTGGTCTCGTAGATGCCGAAGATGGTGCCGCGCTGGTCGCTGCCGGCGATGACGAAGGCGCGGCGCACCCCTGGCACCGGGTCCTCCACCACCTGCTCGACGGTGGTCTCCCACTTCCCCGCGATGTCCGAGACGTCCAGCTTCCCCGCCGCGACGAGCCCGTCGATCAGCGGGCTCTTCCCGATGGTGCCGACGATCACGACCTCGGCGCGCCCGGGCGGGGCGTCGCCCCGCTTGAGGGCCGGCTCGACGCCGGTGACGCGTCCGATGTCCTTGCGCAGGTCCTCCGCCGCCCGCAGTACGCCCGGGTGGTCGCCGCCGCTGACCACGACCGGCGCGGCGCGGCCGTCCGCGACGAGGGGGAAGCTCCCGCCGCGACGGGAGAAGGAGACGTAGGTGCCAGAGCCTTCGGTGTGCCCGCCGCCCCTGCCCCGGTCCGCGGCGGCGGCCGGGGCTGCGACGGCGGCGGGTACGGCGGTGGCGGCCGCGGTCAGCGGTATCAATCCGAGGAACGTCCGCCGGCTGGCGTTCCCGGGAGCCTGTGGGCCGGTGTTGGGCCTTCTCATTGCTCGATCTCCGCAGGTCATGGACGGGAGAGGACTGGAGGGGCTGGAGGGGGCCGGAGACGAAGTGCACACGGATCTTTCCGGAATGGTTCCGGAAAGGAAATCACCGCGGCATGCACGGGTCAAGGCTCCGTGCCACGTAAGTTCCCTGTGCGCAAAGGAAGTTCAGGGACGGAACCGCAGGAGAAGGCCATCCTCGGTTCCGGAAGTTTTCGCCGACGCGACGGTGGCCCCGGCGCGGCACGGCCTGCGGGCGGGTTCGCCACCGCGTGTCGGTGCGGTTCCGCACACGGCGGCGGGGCCGTACGGTCGACCCGTACGGCCCCGCCGTGGTGCACCGCCCACCGGGCGGCCGCCGGACTCAGCCCGGCCAGGTCCCCGTCATCCTGCGGACGGCGACGGCACCGCCGCGGTCCACCGCGGCCCTGACCACCGAGAAGATCACGCCCTGGATCGCGGCGGCCAGCAGGACCTCGCCCAGCCCGCGGTCCTCGTCTCCGGGGTCGGGGGCGTCGTCCCTGTCGCTGACGATCTTCCACGCCTGCTTGAAGGCCGCGCTCGCGACGGCGCCGCTCACGGCGCCGAGCGCGATGCCCACCGGCCTGTAGAGCAGCTTCTTCTTCCTCTTCTTCATGACCGGTTCTCTCCTACCGGGTCCGCGGGACTGTTCCGGGTGCTCCGCCACGGGGCGCCCGGGTCTTCCCACGGATTCCCCGCGCGCGCCCCGCCACACGGCGTTCCTCCGGTCAGCGGGTCACCACGTGCCGCTCGTCCGGGACGCAGTGGGTCATCGTCAGGCCCTCGACGTCCCGCGGCGGGTTCTTGCCGAGGTTCGCCAGGCGATCGCGGTCCTCGTCGGTGAGCTGCTGGTTCGGCAGCGGCTCCAGGTCCGCCACGTCCTGCGGGGAGATGCCGAGCCCCTCGCCCACCCGCACGCCGAGGTCGTTCTCCACGAGCAGGAAGTGCCACACCATCCGCTCCTGGACGTTCCTGGGGCACTGCTTGAGCTGGTCGGTGAAGTTGGCGACCAGGTCGTCGCGCTCCCAGTCCTCCATCAGCATGTAGCGCTGCCCGGCCTGCAGGTAGTCGTTGGTCCGCGGGATGCGGCTGCGGGTCAGCCTGCCGCGGAGCTCCGGCCCCTGCTCGCCGTAGCCCGGCCCCTCCGCCTCCCGGAGCCCGCCCAGGGTGGACGGCTCGTAGTTGACGTGCCGGTTCTCGCCCCGGGGGTCGACCTCGTAGGCCATGGGGCCGCCGTTCTGGTTGGTGTGGACCGGGGCCTTGGCCCGGTTCACCGGCAACTGGAGGTAGTTGGGGCCCACCCGGTAGCGCTGGGTGTCGCTGTAGGAGAAGGTGCGGCCGACCAGCATCTTGTCGTCGGAGAAGTCCAGGCCGTCGACCAGCACCCCGGTGCCGAAGGCGATCTGCTCGTTCTGGGTGAAGAAGTCGTCCGGCATCCTGTCGAGGACCATGCGGCCCACCGGCTTGGGCGGGAACTCCTGCTCCGGCCAGGTCTTGGTGTCGTCCAGCGGGTCGAAGTCCAGCTCCGGGTGCTCGTGGTCCTCCATCATCTGCACCAGGAGTTCCCACTCGGGGTACTCGCCCCGCTCGATGGACTCGTACAGGTCCTTGGTGGCGTGGCCGAGGCTGTCGGCCTGGACGTTCGCGGCGTCCTCCTCGGTCATGGAGCGCACGCCCTGCTTGGGCATCCAGTGGTACTTGACCAGCATGGTGCGGCCGTCGGAGTTCTCCCACTTGTAGGTGTTGACCCCGAAGCCCTGCATGTGCCGGTAGTCGGCGGGGATGCCGCGCGGGCTGAAGAGGTTGACCAGCATGTGCATGGACTCGGGCGTCTGGGACATGAAGTCGAAGATCCGCTCGGGCCGCTGCTCGAAGGTCACCGGGTCGGGCTTGAGCGCGTGGATGACGTCGGGGAACTTGATGGCGTCCCGGATGAAGAAGACGCCCAGGTTGTTGCCGACGAGGTCCCAGTTGCCCTCCTCGGTGTAGAACTTCACCGCGAAGCCGCGCGGGTCGCGGGCCGCCTCGGAGGAGTCGCGTCCGCCGATGACCGTGGAGAAGCGGACGGCCACGTCGGTGCGCTTGCCCCGCTCCTGGAACAGCTTGGCGCGGGTGTACTGCGCGATCGGCTCGTCGCCCCAGGAGCCGTACGCCTCGAAGTGGCCGAAGGCCGTCACGCCGCGCGCGTGCACCACCCGCTCGGGGATGCGCTCGCGGTCGAAGTGGCTGATCTTCTCCAGGAAGTGGTAGTTCTCCAGCGTGGCGGGACCCCGGGCGCCGACCGTGCGCTGGTTCTGGTTGTCGTGGATCGGGTGGCCCTGCCGGTTCGTGAGCACCGGACGGTCGTCGCGCTGCCTGGCTGTCTCGGTCACGTACTGGTCTCCTTCGAACGGGGGTTCACGCGGCGGAGGCGTCCGGAATCCGCCGTGCGCGTGTGCCTGTACCCCGATCCGCCCCATTCGTACCTTCGCATCGGCCATCGGTGCGCCGTGAGGAGCGCGCGG
>NZ_JBKJFM010000208.1:0-8519 GCF_046614825.1 Streptomyces nanhaiensis | reverse complement strand
TGCTGCGGGCCCTGGCCCGGCGGCCCGGCTGGGTGGTCTCCCGCGCCGAGCTGCTGCGCGCCCTGCCCGGCGCGGGGCGCGACGAGCACGCCGTGGAGACCGCGGTGGCGCGGCTGCGTTCGGCGCTGGGCGGGCCCCGGATGATCCAGACGGTGGTCAAGCGCGGCTACCGGCTGGCCTTCGACCCCTCGGACGGGGGCTCCGGCCCGGGGTGACCGGGACGCGGGGCGGCGTGCGCGCCGCGGTCCCCTGGCGTACGGTGGACGGCTGCCCTGAGTACAGCAGAAGGGGGCCGTGCGTTGGGAGCGCAGGAGACAGTGCCGTCGGTGCCGAGGCCCGCCGCCGTCGGCGACGGCGGCGGGCACGAGGTGCACGACGGCGTACGGGAACGCGAGATCCGCGGGGAGCAGGAGCACCTCGACCGGGTCTACCGGCGTCTTGAGGAGAAGATCCACGAGGCGGAGTTCCTCATGGCGGACGCCGCCAAGCGCGCCCAGGTCGGCACGCCGGGGGCGCTCGCCGAGCGGGACGCGCAGGTCTTCCGCGCCGGTGTGCACCTCAACCGGCTCAACAGCGAGTTCGAGGACTTCCTCTTCGGGCGGATCGACCTGCTGCGGGGCAAGGACGGCGAGCGCGGGCCCGACGGCGCGTACACCTCCGTCGAACCCGCCGACGACGCCGTGCGCACCGACGACGCCGTGCGCACCGGCACCGCCGCCGCGGACATCGCCGAGACCCTGCACATCGGCCGGCTCGGCGTGCTCGACGCCGACTACACCCCGCTGGTCATCGACTGGCGCGCCCCGGCCGCCGCGCCCTTCTACCGGGCCACCCCGGTGGCGCCGGGCCGGGTGGTGCGGCGGCGGGTGATCCGCAGCCGGGGCCGCCGCGTACTGGGCGTGGAGGACGACCTGCTGCGCCCGGAGCTGACGGCGTACCTGGACGGCGAGGAGCTGGCCGTGGTCGGCGACGGCGCCCTGATGGCGGCGCTGGGCCGCTCCCGCGGCCACACCATGCGCGACATCGTCGCCTCCATCCAGGCCGAGCAGGACGAGGTGATCCGGGCCCCCGCCGTCTCCGTCACCGAGGTCGAGGGCGGCCCCGGCACGGGCAAGACGGCGGTCGCGCTGCACCGCGCCGCGTACCTGCTCTACCAGGACCGGAGGCGCTACGCCGGAGGCATCCTCGTCGTCAGCCCCACCCCGCTGCTGGTGTCCTACACCGAGGGCGTGCTGCCGTCGCTGGGCGAGGAGGGCCAGGTCGCGATCCGCGCGCTGGGCTCGCTGGTGGAGGGCGCCGAGGCGGACACCCACGACGAGCCGGCCGTGGCCCGCGTCAAGGGCTCCTCCCGCATGGTGCGGGTGCTGCGCAGGGCGGCCCGCGGCACGCTGGAGCTCGGCGCGCTGGAGCTCGGCGCGCCGCGGGCCGGCGGGGTGCCCGGCCGGCTGCGGGTGGTCGCCCTCGGCACGCGCCTGGAGCTGGACGCCGACGACCTGCGCCGGATCCGCGAGCAGGCGCTCGGCGGCACCGCGCCCGTCAACCTGCTGCGCCCGCGCGCCCGGCGGCTGCTGCTGGACGCGCTGTGGGAGCGCTCGGGGGCCGGCCGGCGGTACACCGACCCGGAGCTGGCGGCCGAGGCGCGCCGGGGGTTCGACGAGGACGTCTCCACCGAGACCGACTTCACCGGCTTCCTGGACGCCTGGTGGCCCGAGCTGACCCCGCGCCGCGTGCTGGCGGCCATGGCGGACGAGAAGCGGCTGTCACGCTGGGCGCGCCGGGTGCTCCAGCCGCGCGAGGTGCGGCGGCTGGCGCGTTCGCTGGCCCGGCTGGACGCCGGCGGCTCCGGTCCGCTGTCCGTCCACGACGTCGCGCTCCTGGACGAGCTGCGGGTCCTGCTCGGCACCCCCGCCCGCCCCCGCAGGAGGGAGGTGGACCCGCTGGACCAGCTCACCGGCCTGGAGGAGCTGAGCACCTACGCGGACCGCCTCGCCGCCCGCACCGCCCGCGCCGGGCGCCGGGAGGAGGAAGAGCGCACCGACTACGCGCACGTCATCGTCGACGAGGCGCAGGACCTCACGCCGATGCAGTGGCGGATGGTGGGCCGGCGCGGCCGCCAGGCGACGTGGACGGTGGTCGGGGACCCGGCGCAGAGCTCCTGGTCGGATCCGGAGGAGGCCGCCGCCGCCCGCGACGAGGCGCTGGGCGCCCGTCCGCGCCGCCGCTTCGAGCTGACGGTCAACTACCGCAACCCGGCCGAGATCGCCGAGCTGTCCGCCCGGGTGCTGGCCCTGGCCATGCCGGGGGTGCGTCCGCCCCGCGCGGTGCGCGCCACGGGGCTGGTGCCGCGCTTCGCCACGGTGGCCGGCGGCCCGGAGGGCCCGGACGGGGCGGTCGGCCGTGCGGTGCGCGCGGAGGCCGAGCGGCTGCTGGCGGAGGTGGAGGGCACCGTCGGCGTCGTGGTGGCGATGGGCCGCCGCGAGCAGGCCCGCGCCTGGCTCGCCGGGCTCGGCGACCGGGTGGTGCCGCTGGGCAGCCTGGAGGCCAAGGGCCTGGAGTACGACGCGACGCTCGTGGTCTCGCCCGCGGAGATCGCCGACGAGTCCCCGGCGGGCCTGCGGGTGCTGTACGTGGCGCTGACCCGGGCCACGCAGCGGCTGACGGTCCTGTCGCGGGAGAAGGACCTGCCGGACGCCGAGGGGGTCCCCGACCTGCTGAGGGAGTGAGGCCCACGGAATCTTCCGATTGCCGGGGCCGAACGGAATCGCCGTCGCCGATCGTTTGTTAGCCTGAACGTGGCACCGGCCCGATCCAAGCCCCCGGGCCCAACCTTCGTCGCTTCGAGCGACCACTTGCCGCGAGGCGAGCATGGCGGGTCGGTGTCGCAGACGTGGATCCGAGGGGTCCGCACCGCGGAAGCGCGGTGCGGACCCCTCGTCCGTGTGTCCCGGGCCCGGGGCCCGCGACGTGCCGGGTGTCACACGGCGGACCGCGCCGCGCGCGCCATGGCGGAAAACACTTTCCGCCCTCCGGGACCGGTTACCTGCTACCGGCCGGTAGGTGCGACGATCGGGTGACGCGATCCGGCGAGGTGGCCGGATGTGCGGCACAGCACCACGGAAAGCAGAGGAACCCGGCCATGGCAACGGCGCCCAGCGTCTCGTACTCGATGACCATCCGCCTGGAGGTGCCCGCCGGAGGAGCGGCGGTCAGCCAGCTCACCACGGCCGTGGAGTCCTCCGGCGGCTCGGTCATCGGTCTCGACGTCACGGCCTCCGGCCACGAGCGGCTGCGCATCGACGTCACGATCGCCGCCTCCTCCACCGCGCACGCCGACGAGATCGTCGCCAAGCTGCGTGAGGTCGAGGGCATCGCCATCGGCAAGGTCTCCGACCGGACCTTCCTGATGCACCTGGGCGGCAAGATCGAGATGGCGTCCAAGCACCCCATTCGCAACCGCGACGACCTCTCCATGATCTACACCCCGGGCGTGGCCCGGGTCTGCACCCAGATCGCGGCCAACCCCGAGGACGCCCGCCGGCTGACCATCAAGCGCAACTCCGTCGCCGTCGTCACCGACGGCTCGGCCGTGCTGGGCCTGGGCAACATCGGGCCGAAGGCCGCGCTGCCGGTCATGGAGGGCAAGGCGGCCCTCTTCAAGCGCTTCGCCGGCATCGACGCCTGGCCGCTGTGCCTGGACACCCAGGACACCGACGCCATCGTCGAGATCGTCAAGGCCGTCGCCCCCGGCTTCGCGGGCATCAACCTGGAGGACATCTCCGCCCCCCGCTGCTTCGAGATCGAGGCGCGGCTGCGCGAGGCCCTGGACATCCCCGTCTTCCACGACGACCAGCACGGCACCGCCATCGTGGTGCTGGCCGCGCTGACCAACGCGCTGCGCGTGGTCGGCAAGGACATCGAGGACGTGCGGGTGGTGATGTCCGGCGCCGGGGCCGCCGGCACGGCCATCCTCAAGCTGCTGCTGGCCGCCGGCGTCAAGCACGCGGTGGTCGCCGACATCCACGGAGTGGTGCACGCCGGACGCGCGGACCTGGTGGGCGCCGCGCCCGACTCGCCGCTGTGCTGGATCGCCGACAACACCAACCCCGAGGGCGTCACCGGCACGCTGAAGGAGGCCGTCGTCGGCGCCGACGTCTTCATCGGCGTCTCCGCCCCGGACGTGCTCGGCGCCGAGGACGTGGCCGCGATGGCCGACGGCGCGATCGTGTTCGCGCTCGCCAACCCCGATCCGGAGGTGGACCCGGCGGTCGCCCGCCGGACCGCGGCGGTGGTGGCCACCGGCCGTTCGGACTTCCCCAACCAGATCAACAACGTGCTGGTCTTCCCCGGCGTCTTCCGGGGCCTGCTCGACGCCCACTCGCGCACGGTCAACGAGGAGATGATGCTGGCCGCGGCGCGGGCGCTGGCCGACGTGGTGCACGAGGACGAGCTGAACGCGAACTACATCATCCCGAGCGTCTTCAACGACAGGGTCGCGGGCGCGGTCGCCGGAGCGGTGCGGGACGCCGCCATCGCGGCCGGGGAGTCTGTGACGACCGCCACGGCGCCCTGACCGCATGGGACCGGCGCGTCGGGGGCATCCCACCCGGACGGCCCCTTAGGGTGGCGAAAGCCGCACCGAGGGTGGCTACGGAGTGTCATCATCGCGTGTCACAGGCGTCCTCCGGGTGATGTCGCAGGGCCCCGGATTGGCATTACCACCGCAGGTGGGGGCAGGATGCTTCCCCGAGGGCCGCGTCCTGGGGGCGCCCCCGCGGACGCGGAAGGTCTGGCAGCAGACCCGGGTCCGGGGACTGTCCGAGGGCCCTGGCAGCATCGGCTTCGATCTCATGCCTCACAGGCAAGAAAAACCACGGGAGTACGAATTATGAACCGCAGTGAGCTGGTGGCAGCGCTGTCCGAGCGCGCCCAGGTGACCCGCAAGGACGCCGACGCTGTGCTGGCCGCGTTCGCCGAGACCGTCGGCGAGGTCGTCGCCAAGGGCGACGAGAAGGTCACCATCCCCGGCTTCCTGACCTTCGAGCGCACCCACCGTGCCGCTCGCACCGCGCGCAACCCGCAGACCGGCGACCCGATCGAGATCCCCGCCGGCTACAGCGTGAAGGTCTCCGCGGGTTCCAAGCTGAAGGAGGCCGCCAAGGGCAAGTGAGCCCCGGCGCGGCACCGCAGGCGTACGCACGAGGGCGGTCACCCCGCAAGGGGTGACCGCCCTCCGCGTCGCGTACGGCGGCCCGGCCGGGGCCGGTGGGGTCAGGCGGGCAGTTCCACCCGCGCCCCCAGCGCCGGCAGCTTCTCCATGCTGTGCTGTTCCGGGGGCGACCCCCGGGCCCCCGGCCGGGGCCGGTGGGGTCAGGCGGGCAGTTCCACCCGCGCGCCCAGCGCCGGCAGCTTCTCCATGAAGTTCTCGTAGCCCCGGTTGATCAGGTCGATCCCGTGGACCCTGGAGGTCCCCTGGGCCGCCAGTGCGGCGATCAGGTAGGAGAAGCCGCCGCGGAGGTCCGGGATGACCAGATCGGCCCCCTGGAGCTTCGTGGGGCCGGACACGACCGCCGAGTGGAGGAAGTTGCGCTGGCCGAAGCGGCACGGCATGCCGCCCAGGCACTCGCGGTAGAGCTGGATGTGCGCGCCCATCTGGTTGAGGGCGGAGGTGAAGCCCAGCCGCGACTCGTACACCGTCTCG
This sequence comes from Streptomyces nanhaiensis, assembly GCF_046614825.1. Classification (NCBI taxonomy): domain Bacteria; kingdom Bacillati; phylum Actinomycetota; class Actinomycetes; order Kitasatosporales; family Streptomycetaceae; genus Streptomyces; species Streptomyces nanhaiensis. Next base: position 2,821 of record NZ_JBKJFM010000208.1, on the reverse strand, counting down.
TGGACGATCGACAGGCCCGACGCCTGGGTCAGGGCCACCACCAGCGGCTGCTGCCAGTCGGTCTGGAAGCCGGGGTGGACGTCCGTCTCCAGGGCGATGGCCTTGAGCGCGCCGCCCGGGTGCCAGAAGCGGATGCCGTCGTCGTCCACCTCGAACTCGCCGCCCACCTTGCGGTAGGTGTTGAGGAACGTCATCATCTCGCGCTGGCTGGCGCCTCGCACGTACACGCTGCCCTCGGTCGCCAGCGCCGCGCTCGCCCAGGAGGCGGCCTCCAGGCGGTCGGGCAGGGCGCGGTGGTTGTAGCCGCCGAGCTTGTCCACACCGGTGATGCGGATCGTCCGGTCGGTGTCCATGGAGATGATCGCGCCCATCTTCTGCAGTACGCAGATGAGGTCCTCGATCTCCGGCTCCACGGCGGCGTTGGAGAGTTCGGTCACGCCCTCGGCCAGCACGGCCGTCAGCAGGACCTGCTCGGTGGAGCCGACCGACGGGTACGGCAGCTTGATCTTGCAGCCGCGCAGCCGCTGCGGAGCCTCCAGGTACTGGCCGTCGGCGCGCTTCTCGATCACCGCGCCGAACTCGCGCAGCACGTCGAAGTGGAAGTTCACCGGGCGCCCGCCGATGTCGCAGCCGCCCAGGCCGGGTATGAAGGCGTGGCCCAGCCGGTGCAGCAGCGGGCCGCAGAAGAGGATCGGGATGCGGGAGGAGCCCGCGTGGGCGTCGATGTCGGCGACGTTGGCGCTCTCCACGTGGGAGGGGTCGAGCACCAGCTCGCCCGGTTCCTCGCCCTTGCTCACGGTTACGCCGTGCAGTTCGAGCAGGCCGCGGACGACCCGGACGTCGCGGATCTCGGGGACGTTGCGCAGACGGCTCGGTTCGCTGCCGAGCAGTGCGGCGACCATGGCCTTGGGCACGAGGTTCTTCGCGCCCCGGACTCTGATCTCGCCCTCCAGCGGTGTGCCGCCGTGGACAAGGAGTACGTCGTCAGTGCCGGTCATGGGCCTCGCGTTCCAGGATGAAGAAGAGCAGGGGCACAGGGAATGGTAATGGCCGTGCACCCGGGCCGTATCCGTTCGTCCGGGGCGCGGACGGGTCCGGGGGACGGACGGGCGCGGCCCGCACCGGCGCCGGGCTGCGCCCGGTCGCGCAGCGTGTGCGGGCCGCTCCGCGGGGTCGTGCGCAATTCGGGCCTACGTCCGGGCCCGGAGTGCGGGATCATTGGGGCATGACCGAGGTGACCTCGCTCACCGGGCGGCTGCTCGTCGCGACGCCGGCGCTGACCGACCCGAACTTCGACCGTGCGGTGGTGCTGCTCCTCGACCACGACGAGGAGGGCTCGCTCGGCATCGTCCTCAACCGGCCGACGCCCGTGGACGTCGGCGACGTACTGGAGCCCTGGGCCGCGCTGGCGGGGGAGCCGGGCGTGGTCTTCCAGGGCGGGCCCGTCTCGCTGGACGCGGCGCTCGGCGTGGCCGTCATCCCGGGGGGCGAGGGCCCGCTGGGGTGGCGGCGGGTGCACGGGGCCATCGGCCTGGTGGACCTGGAGGCGCCGCCCGAACTGCTGGCCGCGGAACTGGGCTCGCTGCGGATCTTCGCCGGGTACGCCGGGTGGGGGCCGGGCCAGTTGGAGAACGAGCTGGAGGAGGGCGCCTGGTACGTGGTGGAGTCCGAGCCCGGCGACGTCTTCGCGCCCGACCCGGAGCGGCTGTGGCGGTCCGTGCTGCGCCGCCAGCGCAGCGAGCTGGCGATGGTGGCCACGTATCCCGACGACCCCTCGCTGAACTAGTGCCGCGACAGGCGGGGTTCGCCCGGCGGCGGGGCGTCCCGCCCCGGCTCCGGCCGGGGCGCCGGTGCCGGGCCCCGGTGCCGGGCACCGCGACGGGGCGGGCCGGCGGCGCGGCCCGCCGCCTCGGGCGCGGCGGGTTCGGGTGCCCCCGGGGGCGGCCGCAGTACCCTTGGGGCCCATGAGCACTCCTGAGCCCGAGCGCGGGACGGGCACCGGCACCCTCGTCGAGCCCACCCCGCAGGTGTCCCACGGCGATGGCGACCACGAGCGCTTCGCCCACTACGTCCAGAAGGACAAGATCATGGCCAGCGCGCTCGACGGGACCCCCGTCGTCGCGCTCTGCGGCAAGGTCTGGGTCCCGGGGCGCGACCCCAAGAAGTACCCGGTCTGCCCCATGTGCAAGGAGATCTACGAGTCCATGGGAGCCGGCGGCGACAAGGGCAAGGACGGCGGCGGCAAGAAGTGACGCCGCCCCCCGGCGCCCCCTCCTCTCCCGCCTCTCCCTGACCCGCCCCGCACAGGGACCGTCACTCCTCCGGCGGCCCCCGGAACGCACGCCGGTGCGTTCCGGGGGCCGCCGTGCGTACGGGCGCGCGTCCGGGGCCGGCCGGGTGTCTTGTCGGCCGCGGCCGGTTCCCCTACCCTCCTGCGCAGTTGTGCATGGCGAAACGAGCGTTGCGCACAGTGCAACGCTTCTTCTCCAGGGTCGCCCGGGAGCGGGACGCCGAAGACGAGGGCGCGTGCGCCGATGGTGTGCGCCGCCTGCGAAGCATGCGAGGAGAACCGGGCATGTACGAGCCCGATCTGGTCCCCCTGCCCCGCTCCGCCGAGGACGGCGGCGGACGGCTGGCGCTCGGCGCCCGGACGGTGCTCGACGCCGGCCCCGGCACCGGGCGGGCCGCCCACTGGCTGCGCACCGCACTCGCCGCGGCCACCGGCCTGCCCCTGCCGCCCTCCGGCGCGTACGGCGGAGGCGGCCGGGGGAGCGACGCGGGCGCCTCCGCCGTACGGCTGCGCGTGGACGAGGCGGTCGCC
>NZ_JBKJFM010000207.1:0-8648 GCF_046614825.1 Streptomyces nanhaiensis | reverse complement strand
ACGGCGACGACGGCGCCGCCCCCGACCAGCCCGGCGGAGGGGCCGCCGCCGTCCTCGGGAGCGGCGGTGTCCCCGGGCGCCGCGGAGCCCCCGGAGGCGCCCGCCGTCTCCGCCGCCGGGCCGGAGACCTGCTCACCGCAGCCGGTGCGCGGATAGCCGGCGATGGCGCACAGCAGCGAGTCGGAGTTGTACCGCAGCGGCTTCAGCACGGCGGCCAGCGCGTCGGCGGCGGTCCCGTCCTCGGGAACGCGCGCGCACTCGGTGCGGCCCGGGGGCGGTTCCTCGTCCCCGGGCGCGTCGGCCCGGGTGCCGAAGTCGATGCTCAGCGCGATCCGCTTGCCCCCCTCCCCGGCCTCGGCGCCACCGCAGATCTCCTCGAAGTCGCCGGTCCCGCGGGGCTCGTCGGCCTCGGCGGAGTCCTCGCTCACGGCGAACCGGAAGCCCAGCACATCGCCGTCCTCGGGCCGCAGCGTGCCCGGCCCCTGCGTGGCGTACGTCCACCGGTCGCCGTCGCGCTCCCAGAAGGACCAGTAGCGGTAGCCGGCGGCGTGCGCGGAGGCCGCGCCCACCACCGCCGGCACGGCGGTGAACACGGTGGCGAGCACGGCGGTGAACACACCGGCGAGGACGGCGCGCGGCGCGGTCACTGTGCCCGCCTCCTGCGGTTGCTGAGCAGGAAGCCGACACCCGCGCCGGCGGCCAGGCCCGCGCCGATGAGGGGCCACATCGCCGACGAGCCGTCGCCGTCCTCCGCGGCGCTCCGACGGCCGTCGTCCTCGCCGTTCCCGCCGCCGTCGGCGCCGGAGGGGACGGACACCGGGGCCGGGCCGGTGGCGTTCAGCCGTTCGACCAGGTTCACCCCGCCGAAGTCGGCCGGGTCGCCGCCCGTGGCGCGGGCGGCCAGGACGAGCTGGCCCAGCGCGGCCGGGCTGGTGGTGGCCTTGTCCCAGGAACCGAGGTTCTTCTCCAGCCAGTTCAGGGACTTCGCGGCGGCGTCGCGGTGGCCGCCCGCGGCCAGGGCGATCACGGCGTCGGCGGTGTTGCCGTAGTCGGGCTGCTCCTCGGCGCCGGGCATGGCGGACTTCAGATGCCCGCCGCCCGCCTCCAGCACCCGCGTCAGGTAGGCGGCACCGGCCTCGGCGGCCTCGGCCGGGGTGCGCCCGCCGTCGCCCCCGTCGTCCTCCCCGCACTCCAGGGCCTTCGCGGCGCCGCGGTCCTCGCCGCCGCTCCTGCCGCCCTCCTCGCCGCCCGGCCCGGTGGCCAGGCCCTCGCCCCGGGCGGCCAGCACGGCGGCGGCCGTGGCGTCGTCGTTCGCGGCGAGACGGCCCTTCTCGTCGGGCTGGTAGGCGAAGGCGCCGCGCTCGTCCTTCCCGGCGTCGCAGCCGAGCTGGAAGCCCAGGAGGGAGTCGTAGGGGGACTTCCCGCCCTTCGCCGAGAGCGTCTTCGCCGGGTCCTCGCCCGCGGCGTCCAGGGCGCCGATCACCACGGAGACGGAGTTGGCGTCGCTGGGGCTGCCGGGGTTGAAGCCCCAGCCGCCGTCGTCGTTCTGGACCAGCCGCAGCCACTCCACGGCCCGCTCCACCCGCTCGCCGTGGCCGCCGAGGGCGGCCAGCGCCTGGACGGCGGCGGCCGTGGCGTTGACGTCGGCCACCGTCTTCGCGGTGCACGCCTCGGCGGGATCGGGGCGGTAGGAGGCGAAGGAGCCGTCCTCGCACTGCTGGCCGGTCAGCCACGCCACGGCCTTGGACGCGGGCTTCACCCCGACCGCGTCCTGGGCCAGCAGGGCCGTCGACTGGCGCCACACGCCGTCGTACTGCGGGTCGTCCTTCCCGTACAGCCCGGAGGGGAGGTCCGGCTGCGCCGGGGCCTGCGCGGACGGCGACTCGTCGGCGGCGGCGACGGGGGCCGCGACCGCGCAGAGCACGGTGGAGGCGGCCAGGGCCGCGGCGGTGCGGCGCAGGGACATGGGCGGGTGCCTTTCTCGTGGCGCAGCCGTGCACGGACGGCCGGCCGCGCTCACGCACGGGGCACACCGGGCTCGGCTCCGCATTCCTCGACGGTGCCGGTGCCGGGGCCGCGCTCCGCCGTGCGGCGGGACGGACCCGGGAGCCTCTCGTGCCCGGGCGGGTGCTCCGGCTGTACGGCGGACGGGTGGGTGTGTCCGCCTGCTCACGGTTGCGGGTCAGCGCCGGATTCGCACCGGCTTCCCCCGATCGGGCACAGGACGTTCTGCGGCTCACTCTAACGGGCGTGGTTCCGGCCGGGCCGCAGGTGGGAGCGGGATCACACCGGCGGCCCGGCCGGTGGTGCGCGACGGGGCGTTCCGGCCGGGTTCTCCCGCCCGTTCCGCAGTCATCTCCAGTGGTTCACACCAAAGAACTCCCGTTGTTTCCAGTGCATTTCGTTGACGCGCGTAGCGCGGATCCGCCACCCTCTGCTGGGGCGCGAATACCCCCGGCGCGAGGACGGTCGCGCCGGGGTCCGTCCGCCCAGGCGGTGCGGGCTGTCCGGGTGGCCGGGCGCCCTTTCCCGGGTTTTCCGGAGTCCTGTGCGGAATTCCTGTCCGGTGGTGGGCGGAATCACCGGGGAAATCCGGCAATTCCTTGACGTGTACATGCCTTTCAGGGTAGGAATTCCTTCCGACCACCGGCGTGAGCGAGCAGTGAATGCTCACCCCCCACGCACATGCTGACCGGGAGGAAGAATGTTCCGACGCTTCACCACCTGGAGACGGGCGGGCACATCCGCGCTCGGCGGCCTGGCCGTCGCGGCGCTGGTCGCCACGGGCCAGCCCGCGGCCGCCGCCCCCGCGGACCCGGCGCCGCGCGCCACGATGAACCGGGCGTTCGAGCGGGCGGCGGACGAGTTCCAGGTCCCGCGCGACCTGCTGGTCGCGGTGGGCTACGGGGAGACCCACCTCGACGGGCACGGCGGCGAACCCAGCCACGCGGGCGGCTACGGCGTGATGCACCTGGTCAGCAACCCCGAACGCCGCACCCTGGAGAAGGCCGCCGAACTGACCGGCGAGCCGGCCGCCGACCTCAGGGAGGACACCGCCGCCAACATCCTCGGCGGCGCCGCCGTCCTGCGCTCCTACGCCGACGAGCTGGGCCTGGACGCCGCCGACCGCCGCGACGCGGACGCCTGGTACCCGGTGGTGGCCCGCTACGGCGGCGCGGACGACGACCGCACCGCCCGGCTGTACGCCGACACCGTCTACGACTTCCTGGAGGACGGCTTCAGCGCCCTGACCCCGGCCGGCGAGCGGGTCACCGTGGGGCCGCGGGAGACCGAGCCGGAGCGCGGCCGCTACGCGAAGGTCCGCCCGCTGGGCGCCCCCGCGTCCGCCGAGGCCGGCACGCTCAGCACCGACTACCCGCCCGCGCGGTGGGTGGCGGCCCACTCCAGCAACTACACCCCCGGCCGCTCGTCGGCGATCACCCACGTGGTCGTCCACGTCACCCAGGGCTCCTACGCCGGCTCGATCAGCTGGTTCCAGAACCCCAGCTCCAACGTCAGCGCCCACTACGTGATCCGCTCCTCGGACGGCGAGGTCACGCAGACGGTCCGCGACCGCGACACCGCCTGGCACGCCAGGTCCGGCAACCCGTACTCCATCGGCCTGGAGCACGAGGGCTACGTCGACAACCCCTCCTGGTTCACCGACGCCATGTACCGCTCCTCGGCCGCGCTGACCCGGCACCTGTGCGACCGCTACGGCATCCCCAAGGACCGGTCGCGCATCGTGGGCCACGTCGAGGTGCCGGGCAACGACCACACCGACCCCGGCCCCAACTGGAACTGGACCTACTACATGCAGCTGGTCCGCGACGGCGACGCCACCGCCCCCGTCCAGCTGAACTTCACCTCCTACGGCACCCTGCGCAGCGGCTCGACCGGCGCCCAGGTGAAGGCCGTGCAGCACCTGCTCAACCAGCACGGCTTCGACGCCGGCACGGTGGACGGCGCCTTCGGCCCCGGCACCGAGAGCGCGGTGCGGGCCTTCCAGAGCAGCCGCTCCCTGACCGCCGACGGCGTCGTGGGCGCCCGCACCTGGACCGCCCTGCTGTCGGCCGGCACCAAGCCCGTCCTCAAGCAGGGGAGTTCGGGCGCGGACGTGGAGCGGCTGCAGCGCTCCCTGACCGCCGCGCTCGGCCGCACCGTGGGCATCGACGGCGCCTTCGGCCCGAACACCGAGACCGCCGTGCGCGACTACCAGAGCAGCCGCGGCCTGGCCGTGGACGGCATCGCCGGCAGCGGCACCTGGGGCGCGCTCCAGGCCGGCCGTTAGGTCCGGGAACCGCCGCCGGCCCCGGCACGTCACACCGGTCCGCACCGCCGCCCGGCGGTGCGGACCGGTGCCGTTGCGCCGCCCCGCCCTCTTCCGCCGCGCTCCGGGAGGCCGCGGAGCCCTCCCCGCTGCAGGACGCCCGGCAGGACATCCGGCCGGACACCCGGCCGGACCGCGGCCGGACCCGCGGTGGAGTCCGCGCCGGGCCCCGCGGCGCAGTTACCCGTGCGTTCCTCACGGCCGACTCGTGACAGCTGTGACTGTCCCGCCCCTCCGGCACCGTGGAAAGGTCTTCCCCGGACGCCGCCGGTGACCGGGAAGAGCCGAAGGGGGAACGATGAGCAAGGGCTACGCCGTCTTCTGCGACGCGGACCGCCACTTCTACGACGCCCCCCACCGCCTCTCGGACGAGGCCGGACGGGCCGGCACCTACGAGGCCGCCCGCCGCCCCGCCCCCGCCGGCTGGCAGCGCCACCGCTCCGGCGACTGGCTGGCCCTGCGTCCGCTGGACGCCGAACTCCCCGCCCAGGGCTGGAAGATCCACGTCTCGGCCTGCCTGGACAACGCCGAGCGGATCCTGGACAGGGTGTGGGACTACTGCGTGTCCCGGGGCGTGGCCTTCAAGTTCATGCCCAGCCGCCACCTCCTGCACAACCGCAACGCCAAGTACGCCGACCGCGGCGCCAGCGGGAAGTTCGTCACCGTCTACCCGGCCGGCGACGAGCAGTGCCGCACCATCGCCGAGGACCTCGACGCCCTGCTGGCAGGCGAGAGCGGCCCGTACATCCTCAGCGACCTGCGCTGGGGGAGCGGCCCGGTGCACGTGCGCTGGGGCAGCTTCACCGAGCGGCACTGCTACGAGGACGGCGAGCTGCGTCCGGCCGTCGAGGACGCCGAGGGCCGCCTGGTGCCCGACCGCAGGGACCCGGCCTTCCACGTCCCCGACTGGATCACCCTCCCCGACTTCCTGCGGCCCCATCTGGAGGCCCGCGGCGCGGCGAAGGTCGACGGCATCCCCTACCGCATCGAGAAGGCGCTGCACTTCTCCAACGGCGGGGGCGTGTACGTCGGCACCGACAGCCGCACCGGCGAGAGGGTCGTCCTCAAGGAGGGCCGCCCCCACGCCGGCCTCGCCGCCGACGGCGCCGACGCCGTGACCCGCCTGCGCCGCGAGAAGGAGGCGCTGGAGAGGCTGTCCGGCCTGCCCCAGACCCCCGAGGTGCGCGACTGGTTCCAGCTCGGCGACCACTGGTTCCTGGTGCTGGAGTACGTCGAGGGCCGGCCGCTCAACAGCTTCTTCGCCCTGCGCCACCCGCTGATCGAGGCCGATCCCGCCCCGGAGGCGACAGCCGGGTACACCGAGTGGGCCCTGCGCGTCCACCGGCTGGTGGAGGAGGCCGTCGAGGCCGTCCACGCCCGCGGCGTCGTCTTCAACGACCTGCACCTGTTCAACATCATGGTCCGCGAGGACGACGACGGCGGGCTCTCGGTGACGCTGCTGGACTTCGAGGCCGCGGCCCACATCGACGAGGGCCGCCGCCAGGTCATCGCCAACCCCGGCTTCGTGGCCCCCGCCGACCGCAGGGGGTTCGACGTCGACCGCTACGCCCTGGCCTGCCTGCGCATCGCGCTCTTCCTGCCGCAGACCAGCCTGCTGGCGATCGACCGGGGCAAGGCGGCGCACCTGGCCGAGCTGGTGGCCGAGGAGTTCCCCGTGCCGCGCGGGTTCCTCGACGAGGCCGTGGAGGAGATCCTCCGCGGCTGGGAGCCCCCGGCGCCGTCCGGCGCCGGGCACGGGCCGGGCGGCACGGCCCAGGAGGGGACGGCGGGCGCCGCGACGGGCGCACCCGGGCAGGGCTACCTGCCCGTCCATCCCGCCGACTGGCCGCGCAGCCGCGACTCGATGGTGCGCGCGGTACTCGCCTCGGCCACCCCCGGACGGGAGGACCGCTTCTTCCCCGGCGACATCGCCCAGTTCGCCGCCGGCGGCGGCGCGGGCTTCGCCAACGGCGCGGCCGGCGTGCTCTACGCCCTGGCCGAGGCCGGCGGCGAGAGGTGCCCGGACGCCGAGGACTGGCTGCTGCGCAGGACCAAGGAGCCCGCCTCCGGCACCCCGCTGGGCTTCTACGACGGACTGGCCGGCATCGCCTGGACCCTGGAGCGCCTCGGCCACACCGACCGGGCCCTGGAACTGGCCGGGACGGTCGTGGACCAGCCCTGGGACGGCCTGGCCCCCGACCTGCACGGCGGCCTGGCCGGCATCGGCCTGGCCCTGGACTCCCTGGCCGTCTCCACCGGCGAGAGCGCCCTGCACCAGGAGGCGCTGCGCTGCGCCCGCCTCGTCGCCGACAAGGGCGGGCGCGAGGCCCCGCGCGCCGGGAACGGCGCCGCGGGCCGGTCCTCCGCCGGGCGCGGCCCACGGGCCGGGCTGCTGTACGGCGCGGCCGGCCGGGCCCTGCTCTTCCTGCGGCTGTACGAGCGCACCGGCGAGCCCGGACTGCTCGACCTCGCCGCCGACGCCCTCCGGCGCGACCTCGACCACTGCGTGACGGGCGCCGGCGGCGCCCTCCAGGTGGACGAGGGCTGGCGCACCATGCCCTACCTGGGCGAGGGCAGCGTCGGCATCGGGATGGTGCTGGACGACTACGCCGCCCACCGCGACGACGAGCGGTTCGAGCGGGCGCGGCACGACATCCTCGAGGCCGCCCGCTCCAGGTTCTACGCCCAGCCCGCCCTGTTCCGGGGCGCGGCCGGGATGATCCTGCACCTGGGCCGCACCACCGCCGGCGACCCCGGAGCCCACGAGGCGGACCTGCGCCGCCAGATCGCCTCGCTGACCCGGGCCGCCGTCCCCTACCAGGGCCTGCTGGCCTTCCCCGGCGAGCAGATGATGCGCCTGTCGATGGATCTCGCCACCGGCACGGCCGGCTGTCTGCTCGCCCTGGGCAGCGCGCTGCACGACACCCCCGTGCACCTGCCCTTCCTCCCGCCGCCTCCCAGGCGGCCCCAGAGCCGGTCTCTCGTCAGGGAGGCCGTACCGGAAGATCCCGTCCCCACGGAAACGAAAGGAACAGAGAAATGACGCTTCTCGACCTGCAGACCCTGGAGACCTCCGAGGACAAGGGCACCGTCGCGGGCGGCGGCTCCGAGGCGAGCCTGCTGCTGTGCGGCGACAGCTCCCTGAGCGTCACCACCTGCAAGTGACCTCGGCGCCGCGGGGTCTGACCTCGCGGCGGTGAAACGGTCGACGCGGTCCCGGGCGGTCACAGCGCCCGGGACCGCATCGCCGTATCCCAGGTCTACCCCGGCCGCCCCGCGCGTACCCCCGCCGCGCCGCCCACGGACGCGAGGAGCCCACCGCCCATGGCGCCCCAGCCCGCCGCCGGCCCCGCAGATCCCGCCGGCCCCGTCGATGCCGCCGCTGCCGGCACCCCGGCCGGCCGCGTCCTGACGGACGCGATCCGCCACAGCGCCGGACGCGCCACGGCGATCTGCCTGCTCGCCGCCGCCTCCGCCGCCGCGTCCGTGGCCCTGCCCGCCGCGCTCGGGCACACCCTCGACCTGGCGCTGGACAGCTCCGGGGAGGCCGCCCGCTGGACGGCGCTGTGCGCGCTGCTGGTGGCGGCCGAGGTGCTGCTGGACGCGGTGAGCGCCCACCTCACCGGCACCACCGACGCCCGCTCCACCGCCTGGCTGCGCCGCCGCGGACTGGAGCACCTGCTGGCCGTGGGCCCCCGGCGGGCGGCCCGCTTCGGCCACGGCGACCTGGTGACCCGGCTGTCGGGCAACGCGGCCGAGGCCGGCGCGGCACCCGCCACCGCCGCCACAGCCGTCTCCTCGCTCCTCACCCCGCTCGGCGCCCTGGTGGCCCTGCTGCTGGTGGACCCCTGGCTCGCCGCCGCCTTCTGCGCCGGGGTCCCCCTGCTGGTGCTGCTGCTGCGCGCCTTCGCCCGCGGCTCCTCCGACAGCGTCTCGCGCTACCAGCGCGTCCAGGGCGAGATCGCCGCCCGCCTGGTCGAGGCCCTGGCCGGCGCCCGTACCCTCGCCGCCGCCGGCACCGCCGGCCGCGAACGCGCCCGCGTCCTGGCCCCGCTGCCCGAACTGGCCGCACAGGGAAGGCGGATGTGGCACGTGTACGGGCAGGCCATGGTCGGCAGCGGCGTCCTGGTCCCCCTGCTGACGATCGCCGTCCTGGCGGTGGGCGGGGTGCGGCTGGCCGCCGGGGGGCTGAGCGTGGGCGAGCTGCTGGCCGCCTCCCGCTACGCGGCCCTGGCCGCCGGGGTCGGCGCGGTCACCGGCCGGATCGGCGCCCTGGAGCCCTTCGGCGCCTCCGCCGACGACAAGGTGCTGTTCCCCG
>NZ_JBKJFM010000206.1:0-8673 GCF_046614825.1 Streptomyces nanhaiensis | reverse complement strand
GGCGGCCCCGCTCCCTTCCGGGGAGCGGGGCCGCCGTGTTCCGCGCGGTGCCGGTGGTGTGCCGGTGGTGTGCCGGCGGGGTCCCGGCGGGTTCGGCCCGGTGTCCGCCCGGCGCGGGTCAGCGCCGGGCCGACTCGGGCAGGAGGGCCGCCGCCTTCTCGTCGAGGATCCACAGGGTGCGCTCGCGCCCCCGGGCGCCCGCCGCGGGGATCCGCGCCGGGTCGCCGGCGGTCAGCGCACCGGCCGCGGCCTCGGCCTTGTCCTCGCCCGCCGCCAGCAGCCAGACCTCCCGGGCCGCACGGATGGCCGGAAGGGTGAGGGAGATCCGGGTCGGCGGCGGCTTCGGCGCCTGCCGTACGCCGACGACCGTGCGCCCGGTCTCCTCCGCGGCCGGATGGCCGGGGAAGAGCGAGGCCACATGGGTGTCCGGGCCCAGGCCCAGCAGCAGCACGTCGAAGGCGGGCACCGCCGCCCCGCCCGGACCGCCGCCGTCACCGGAAGCGCCGTCGCCGGAGCCGCCGTCCGCGGCCGCGGCCAGCTCCGCCGCGTACGCCTCGGCGGCCGCGTCCACGTCGTCGCCGTGCGGACCGTCGGAGGCGGGCATCGGGTGCACGCGCGACGGGTCAAGGGCGAGCGCGTCCAGGAGCGCCCCGCGGGCCTGGGTGTGGTTGCGGTCCGGATCGCCGCCGGGCAGGAAGCGCTCGTCGCCCCACCACAGGTCCACACGGGACCAGTCCACGGAGTCCCGCCCCGGCGCCTGCGCCAGGGCGGCCAGCAGGGCGTTGCCGTTGCGGCCGCCGGTCAGGGCGACGTGGGCCCGGCCGCGGGCGGTCTGCGCGTCCGCGATCACGGTGACCAGGCGCGCGGCCGTGGCCCGGGCCATGTGCTCCTTGTCCGGGTGGACGACGATCTGCGCGGGAGCCTGCTCCCCGCCCGGGGCGCGGGCCGCCTCCGCCTGCGCGGCCTCGGCCGCCTCCACCTCCGCGACCTGGCCGCGCACCAGGCGGTCCAGGCCGAACCGGACGGCGCGCGCGTAGGTCTCGTCCGGGTCCAGGCGCCGCAGCTCCTCGGCGATCAGCTCGGCCGTGGAGCGCCGGTGCAGGGCCACGCTCCGGTCCGGCTGGCCCGGCACCGAGAGCGTCGCCAGCGAGCCGTCGCCGCGGTCCAGGCAGATGTCGCCCTCGTCCGTGACCAGCCGCACCGCCGTGATGCCGGGGCCGCCGGAGAGCACCCGCTCCACGGGGACGCCCAGGCGGTCGGCCAGCCACAGCGCCAGCAGCTCCGAGCTGGGGTTGTACTCCTCGCCCTCGACCACCGCCCGGGTGACGCGGGCCTGCTTCTGGTCCAGGGCGGCGGCCAGCACGCTGCGCCACAGGGTGACGCGGGTCCAGGCGAGGTCGGTGTCGCCCGGCGCGTAGGAGGCGGCGCGTCCCCTGAGCGCCGCGACCGGGTCCTCGGTCTCCGCCGCGTCGGTGATGCGGCGCTGCGCCAGGGCGCCCAGCGGGTCCTTCGAGGGGTACTCGGGCGGATCGGCCGGCCACCACACCACGACCGGCGCGTCCGGCAGCAGCAGGGGCAGGACGACGCTGTGGGCGTGGCCCGCCAGCTCGCCGTGGAGGCGCAGCAGGACCGTCTCCCCGGTGCCTGTCTCGCCGCCCACCCGCACCTCGGCGTCGAGCCGGGCCGTGGCCCGGTCGCGCGGCGAGCGGCCCGGGCGCCGTACGACGACGAGGATGCGCGAGGGGTGCTCCTTCGACGCGTCGCTGGCCGCCTTCAGCGCGTCGTAGTGGCTGCCCTCGTCCGTCACGATGACGAGCGTGAGCACCATCCCGACGGCCGGGCTGCCCATCGCCCGGCGCGCTCGCACCAGAGCCGCGTTGATCCGGCCGGACGTGGTGTCCGTGAGGTCGATGTTCATGGCCGCCGCCAGCTCCGTCCGTCACGTGCGAGCATCTCGTCGGCCGCCTGGGGACCCCAGGTCCCGGCGGTGTACGGCTCGGGCCTGCCGTGCGCGTCCCAGTACTCCTCGACCGGGTCCAGGATCTCCCAGGAGCGCTCGACCTCCTGGTGCCGGGGGAAGAGGTTGGCGTCGCCCAGCAGCACGTCCAGGATGAGCCTCTCGTACGCCTCGGGGCTGGACTCGGTGAAGGACTCCCCGTAGGCGAAGTCCATCGTCACGTCGCGGATCTCCATCGAGGTGCCCGGCACCTTGGAGCCGAACCGGATCATGACGCCCTCGTCCGGCTGCACCCGGATGACCAGGGCGTTCTGGCCCAGTTCCCGGGTGTCGGTGGCGTCGAAGGGGGAGTAGGGGGCGCGCTGGAAGACCACCGCGATCTCGGTGACCCGGCGGCCCAGCCGCTTGCCCGTGCGCAGGTAGAAGGGGACCCCCGCCCAGCGGCGGTTGTCGATCTCCAGCTTGATGGCGGCGTAGGTGTCCGTGCGCGAGGCCGGGTCGATGCCCTCCTCCTCCAGGTAGCCGGGCACCTTCTCGCCGCCCTGCCAGCCCGCCCGGTACTGGCCGCGCACGGTGTGGCGGCCCAGGTCCTTCGGCAGCCGCACCGCGTTGAGCACCTTCAGCTTCTCGGTGACCAGCGCCTTGGCGTCGAAGGAGACGGGCTCCTCCATCGCGGTCAGGGCCAGCAGCTGGAGCAGGTGGTTCTGGATGACGTCGCGCGCGGCGCCGATGCCGTCGTAGTAGCCCGCGCGGCCGCCGATGCCGATGTCCTCGGCCATCGTGATCTGCACGTGGTCCACGTAGGAGCGGTTCCACAGGGGCTCGAACATCGTGTTGGCGAAGCGCAGCGCCAGGATGTTCTGGACGGTCTCCTTGCCCAGGTAGTGGTCGATCCGGAAGACGTCGGACTGGCGGAAGACCCGGTGGACGACCCGGTTCAGCTCCTGGGCGCTGGCCAGGTCGTGGCCGAAGGGCTTCTCGATGACCGCGCGGCGCCAGGACCCGTCGGGGGCGTCGGACAGCCCGTGCTCCTTGAGCTGCTCCAGGACGGTGGGGAAGAACTTCGGCGGCACCGAGAGGTAGAACGCGAAGTTGCCCCCGGTGCCGCGGGACTTGTCCAGCTCCTCGATGGTGGACTTCAGCCGGGCGAACGCGTCGTCGTCGTCGAAGACGCCGGGGACGAAGCGCATCCCCTCGCCGAGCTGCCGCCAGACCTCCTCGCGGAAGGGGGTGCGGGCGTACTGTTTGACCGAGTCGTGCACGACCTGGCAGAAGTCCTGGTCCTCCCACTCGCGGCGGGCGAAGCCGACGAGGGAGAAGCCCGGTGGGAGCAGGCCCCGGTTCGCCAGGTCGTAGACGGCGGGCATCAGCTTTTTTCGTGACAAATCGCCTGTGACGCCGAAGATCACCAGTCCCGACGGCCCCGCGATGCGCGGGAGCCGCCGGTCCTGTGCGTCACGCAGCGGGTTGGCTGCGCTGCTCACCTGCTCTATGCCTCCTTCGGGGCGAGGCGCTTCAGCTCGGCCTCGGTGGAGGCCAGCAGGTCGTTCCAGGCCTGCTCGAACTTCTCCACGCCCTCGACCTCGAGCTGCTCGACGACCTCGTCGTACCCGATACCGAGCTTCGCGATCGCGTCGAGGTCGGCGCGGGCCTGCTCGTAGGTGCCGCGTACGGTGTCGCCGGTGATCTCGCCGTGGTCGCCGACGGCCTCCAGGGTGGCCGCCGGCATGGTGTTCACCGTGTTCGGGGCGACCAGCCCGGTGACGTAGAGGGTGTCGGGGTAGCCGGGGTCCTTCACACCGGTGGAGGCCCACAGCGGACGCTGCCGGTTGGCGCCGGCGGACTCCAGGGCCGTCCAGCGGTCGGAGGCGACGACCTCCTCGTACGCCTGGTAGGCCAGCCGGGCGTTGGCCAGCGCGGCCCTGCCGCGCAGCGCCAGCGCCTCGTCGGTGCCCAGGGCCGTCAGCCGCTTGTCGATCTCGGTGTCCACCCGGGAGACGAAGAACGACGCCACGGAGTGGATCTCCGACAGGTCCAGGCCCTTGGCCTTCGCCTGCTCCAGACCCTCCATGTAGGCGTCCATCACCATCCGGTACCGCTCCAGCGAGAAGATCAGCGTGACGTTGACGCTGATGCCCGCGGCGATGGTCTCCGTGATCGCCGGGAGCCCGGCGGTGGTGGCGGGGATCTTGATCAGGGTGTTGGGGCGGTCCACCAGCCAGGCGAGCTGCTTGGCCTCGGCGACCGTGGGCCGCGTGGCGTGGGCCAGCCGCGGGTCCACCTCGATGGAGACCCGGCCGTCCTGCCCGCCGGTGGCGTCGAAGACCGGGCGCAGGATGTCGGCGGCGTCGCGGACGTCGGCGGTGGTGATCATCCTGATCGCCTCCTCCACCGTCACACCGCGGGAGGCGAGGTCGGTGAGCTGGCGGTCGTAGCCGTGCCCCTCGGAGATCGCCTTCTGGAAGATCGACGGGTTGGTGGTGACACCCACGACGTGCTGCTCGTTCAGCAGCTCGGCGAGGTTGCCGGACGTGATGCGGTGGCGGGACAGGTCGTCCAGCCAGATCGCCACGCCTTCGTCACTCAGGCGCTTGAGTGCGTCTGTCATGAGGGATGCATCTCCTGATCTCGTTGCCTGTGGGCGTCAGCGTGCGGCGGCGGCGATGGATTCCCGCGCGGCGGCGGCGACCGCCTCGCCGGTCAGGCCGAACTCGCGGTACAGCACCTTGTAGTCGGCCGAGGCGCCGAAGTGCTCCAGGGAGACGATCCGGCCGGCGTCGCCGACGTACCGGTGCCAGGTCAGGCCGACACCGGCCTCGACGGCCACGCGCGCCCGCACCGAAGGCGGCAGCACGCGCTCGCGCCAGGCCTGGTCCTGCTCCTCGAACCACTCCAGGCACGGCATCGACACCACCCGGGCGGGCACGCCCTCGGCCTGGAGCGACTCGCGCGCGGCGACGGCGAGCTGCACCTCCGAGCCGGTGGCGATGAGGACGACCTGCGGCTCGCACTCCCGCCCCTGGGAGTCCGCGGCCTCGAACATCACGTATCCGCCGCGGGCGGCGTCCTCGTTGGGCTCGTAGGTCGGCACGTTCTGGCGGGTCAGCGCGATGCCGTGCGGGGCCGGGCGGTCGCCGTGGCGGCGCATGATCTCGCGCCAGGCGATCGCGGTCTCGTTGGCGTCGGCCGGGCGGACCATGTTCAGGCCCGGGATGGCGCGCAGCGCGGCCAGGTGCTCGACCGGCTGGTGGGTCGGGCCGTCCTCGCCCAGGCCGATGGAGTCGTGCGTCCACACGTAGGTGACCGGCAGCTTCATCAGGGCCGCCAGCCGCACCGCCGGCCGCATGTAGTCGGAGAACACCAGGAAGGTGCCGCCGTAGATCCGGGTGTTGCCGTGCAGCGCGATGCCGTTCATGGTCGAGCCCATGGCGTGCTCGCGGATGCCGAAGTGCACCGTGCGGCCGTACGGGTCCGCCTCCGGCAGCGGGTTGTCCGCCGGGAGGAAGGACGAGGAGGCGTCGATGGTGGTGTTGTTGGAGCCCGCGAGGTCGGCGGAGCCGCCCCACAGCTCGGGGACCACGCCGCCCAGCTCCTTGAGCACCGCGCCGGAGGCCTTGCGGGTGGCCATGTCCTTGCCGGCGGGGAAGGAGGGCAGCGCCTTCTCCCAGCCCTCGGGCAGCTTCCCGGCGCTGATCCGGTCGAACTCGGCGGCGCGGTCGGGGTTGGCCTCGCGCCACCTGGCGAGCCCGTCCTCCCAGGCCCGGCGCGCCTCGCGGCCGCGGTCCACGACCTTGCGGGCGTGCTCGAGGACCTCGTCGGCCACCTCGAAGTGCTTGTCCGGGTCGAAGCCCAGCACCCGCTTGGTCGCCGCGACCTCCTCGTCGCCCAGCGCGGAGCCGTGCGAGGCCTCGGTGTTCTGGGCGTTCGGCGCGGGCCAGGCGATGATCGTGCGGGCGGCGATGATCGAGGGGCGCTCGGTCTCCTCCTGCGCCGCCCGCAGCGCCGCGTACAGCGCCCGGACGTCGAAGTCGCCGCTGGGCGCCTGCTCGATGCGCTGGACGTGCCAGCCGTACGCCTCGTAGCGCTTCAGGACGTCCTCGGACAGCGCGGTGGCGGTGTCGCCCTCGATGGAGATGTGGTTGTCGTCGTACAGGGCGACGATGTTGCCCAGCTTCTGGTGGCCGGCCAGCGAGGACGCCTCGGCCGAGACCCCCTCCTCCAGGTCGCCGTCGGAGACGATGGTCCAGATCGTGTGGTCGAAGGGGGAGGCGCCCGGGGCGGCGTCCGGATCGAACAGACCCCGCTCGTAGCGGGCGGCCATCGCCATGCCCACGGCGTTGGCGATGCCCTGGCCCAGCGGGCCGGTGGTGGTCTCGACCCCGGTGGTGTGGCCGTACTCCGGGTGGCCCGGGGTCCTGCTGTCCCAGGTGCGGAAGGCCTTCAGGTCCTCCAGTTCCAGTCCGTAGCCGGACAGGTACAGCTGGATGTACAGCGTCAGGCTGGTGTGGCCGGGGGAGAGGACGAAGCGGTCCCGGCCCGTCCACCGCGCGTCGGACGGGTCGTGCCGCATCAGCTTCTGGAAGAGCAGGTACGCCGCCGGAGCGAGGCTCATGGCGGTACCGGGGTGTCCGTTACCGACTTTCTGCACGGCGTCCATCGCCAGGACCCGTACGGTGTCGACAGCCCGCTGATCCAGTTCGGTCCACTCGAGATCTGTGGTGGTCGGCTTGGTGCTCACCCTGCGTCAGGGCTCCTCTCCACATGTCGAAGGCCGGTGTCTGTCAGGTCACACCGGGCGGTGTCGAGCGTACCCCCGCCGGTGTTCCCCCTTTCGGGCCGCTCATCCTTTGGGAAGCCGGGGGAACGAACCGCGTGAAACCGGGCGCACAACGGCCCTCACCTGGGCATCTGTGGAACACCGGGCGCACATGAGCGCCGCGTTCCGGTGCCTGGGGAGGCCCTGTGGACCTCGTACCCGCACCCCGCCGGGGCACCCCCTTGCGGGGTACACCGACACGGGCGACCCCCGGGGCGAGCGGCGTATGGCCAGCGTCTACAGTGGCGTGGTAGGCGCGAGCCGTGACGGGACCCCGGAGGTCCGGGCTCGCTTGTTCCCACGCGGCGCGAGCCGCGCATGTCGCATCGTGATCAGGGGTGTCCGTGACGGCCGTCGAATCCCGTCCCGCGGGTGGGGATACCGCCCACACCCGAGGGGTTGTGGGGGAGCTCGATCAGAGCCCAGCACACCGGCCGCTCGGGGCCCGTATCAAGGGCTACGTGGCACTGACCAAGCCGCGGATCATCGAACTGCTGCTGATCACCACCATTCCGGTGATGTTCCTCGCCGAACAGGGCGTCCCCGACCTGTGGCTGGTCCTGGCCACCTGCCTGGGCGGCTACCTGTCGGCGGGCGGCGCCAACGCGCTGAACATGTACATCGACCGGGACATCGACGCGCTGATGCACCGCACCGAGAAGCGTCCCCTGGTCACCGGTGTGCTGACCCCGCGCGAGGCACTGGTCTTCGGCGTCACGCTGGCCGTGGTCTCCACGCTGTGGTTCGGCTGGACGGTCAACTGGCTCTCGGCGGCCCTGTCCCTGGGCGCGCTGCTGTTCTACGTCGTCGTCTACACGATGATCCTCAAGCGGCGCACCGCCCAGAACATCGTCTGGGGCGGCATCGCCGGCTGCATGCCCGTGCTCATCGGCTGGTCGTCGGTGAAGAACGAGGTGAGCTGGGCCGCCGTCGTCCTCTTCCTGGTCATCTTCTTCTGGACGCCCCCGCACTACTGGCCGCTGTCGATGAAGGTCAAGGACGACTACGCCCGGGTCGGGGTCCCGATGCTCCCGGTCGTCGCGGGCAACCGCGCGGTGGCCCGGCAGATCGTGGTCTACAGCTGGGTCATGGTGGCCGTCTCGCTGGCCCTGTGGCCGCTGGGGTACGTCGGCTGGTTCTACCCGCTGGTCGCACTCGCCGCGGGCGGCTGGTGGCTGTGGGAGGCGCACGCCCTCCAGGCCAGGGCCAAGGCCGGGGTCACGGGCGCGAAGCTGAAGGAGATGCGGCTGTTCCACTGGTCCATCACCTACGTGTCGCTGCTGTTCGTGGCCGTGGCGGTGGATCCCTTCCTGCGCTGACCGCACGGCGGCCCGGCAGCGGCCCGGTACCGGCGCCGGGCGTGGCGCAGGCCACCCGGAGCAGCGGTCGCCAGGTGATCTACCCATCGGTAGCATCCTGTCCATGGACAGCACACAGCAGGCGGAAGAGACCGGGCCCGACGCCAAGGCCCAGCGCTGGGTGACCAAGCTCGCCAAGGAGATCACCGCGTTCGCCGAGGAGCGCGGCGGCAGCGCCGACGCCCAGATCTCCTACATCGGCCAGCGCGGCGTGCGGATCGTCCTCGTCGGCGAGGACGGGGGCTGGGGCGACCTGGTGGCCCCGTCCCGCGAGGTCGCGCAGAAGGCCGCCGAGAAGGCGGGGGTCACCGTCCACGAGAGCCTCGACGGGGACCTCGCCGCCCGGATCCGCACCGGCCCCTACGAGTGGGAGCGGATGGCGGGCATCCAGGTCGGAGGGCCCAAGGACCGCTGACGCGGAAGTGCCGCGCGGCGGGGCGCCGCCAGGGCCGGCCGCCCGCCGGCCGCCGTACCCCGCCGCCGTACCCGTGCTCGTCCGCCGCAGGACGCGCGGGGCCCCGGTTCGGCCCAGCCGCACCGGG
>NZ_JBKJFM010000205.1:0-8719 GCF_046614825.1 Streptomyces nanhaiensis | reverse complement strand
CGCGGTGCGGTGCAGCACGGTGGTGGCGGGGTCGCCTGCCGGGCCGACCACCGCGATCTCGCGCGGGCCGTCCAGCGCCGCCTCGGCCGCGGCCAGCCCCCAGCCGATGAAGCGCGGCACGCGCGGGGCCAGCGCCGTCACCACGCCCAGCGCCCGCTCGGCGGCCTCGCGGTGGCGGGAGGAACCGGTGTGGGCGGCGTACGACAGCAGGGCCGCGGCGGCGGCCGTCCAGCCGGAGGGCGCGGCGTTGTCGGTGGGGTCCTGGGGACGGCGGATGAGCCGCTCGGCGTCGTCGGCGGTGTCGTACAGGGTGCCGTCGTCGGCGGTGAAGCGCCTCAGCACGGTGTCCAGCAGGATGCCCGCCAGCTCCAGCCAGCAGCTCTCGCCGGTCACCGAGTACAGGGCGAGGAAGCCCTCGGCCACGTCGCCGTAGTCCTCCAGCACCCCGGCGCCGGAGCCCGCGGCGCCGTCGCGGGAGGTGCGCACCAGGCGTCCGCCCGTGTCGAGGTGGACGGCGACCAGCAGGTCGGCGGCGGCGGTGGCCGCCTCCACGAGGTCAGGGCGGTCGAAGTAGGCGCCGGTCTCGGCGAGCGCGGCGATCGCCAGCCCGTTCCAGGCGGCGACGGCCTTGTCGTCCCGGCCCGGGCGCGGGCGCCCGGAGCGGGCGGCCAGCAGCCTGCTCCGTACGGACTCGATCCGGCCGGCGTCCGCGGGGCCGTCGGCGTCCGGGAGCCGCAGGACGGAGGCCCCCTCCTCGAAGGTGCCCTCCTCGGTCACCCCGAAGTGGGCGGCGGCCAGGCGTGCGTCCTCCTCCCCGAGGACCTCGCGCAGCTCGGCGGGCGTCCACACGTAGTACGCGCCCTCCCGGTGCCGCCCGGTGCCGTCGTCGCTGTCGGCGTCCAGCGCGGAGGCGAAGGCGCCCTGGGGGGTGCGCAGTTCGCGGACCATGAAGTCGGCCGTCTCCAGCGCGACCCGCCGCGCCCGCTCGCTGCCGGTGGCGCGCCACAGATGCGCGTACACCCGGCACAGCAGGGCGTTGTCGTAGAGCATCTTCTCGAAGTGGGGCACGGTCCAGGAGGCGTCCACCGAGTAGCGGGCGAAACCGCCGCCGAGCTGGTCGTAGAGGCCGCCGCGCGCCATCGCCTCGCAGGTCGCCTCCGCCATCTGCAGCGCGCCCTCGGAACCGGTGCGGGCGTGGTGGCGCAGCAGGAACTCCAGCACCATCGACGGCGGGAACTTCGGCGCGCCGCCGAAGCCGCCGTGCCGCGCGTCGAAATCGCGGGTCAGCCCGAGCAGCGCCGCGCCCAGTTCCTCCGGCCGGGGCGGGCGCGGGGCGTCCCCGCCGCCGTCACCGCCGTAGCCGATGCTCCGCCCCGCCAGGTCCGCCACGATCCGCCCGGCCACCTCGGCGACCTCCTCGCGCCGGTCGGTCCATGCGGCGCGCACCCCCTCCAGCACCTGGCGGAAGGAGGGCAGGCCGTGCCGGGGTTCGGGCGGGAAGTAGGTGCCGAAGTAGAACGGCTCGCCCTCCGGGGTCAGGAAGACGGTCATGGGCCAGCCGCCGTGGCCGGTGGCGGCCTGGACGGCCTCCATGTAGACGGCGTCGACGTCCGGGCGCTCCTCGCGGTCGACCTTGACGGACACGTAGTGGGCGTTGAGGTACTCGGCGGTGGCCCCGTCCTCGAAGGACTCGTGCGCCATCACGTGGCACCAGTGGCAGGAGCTGTAGCCGACGCTGAGCAGTACCGGGACGTCGCGCCGCCGCGCCTCCTCGAACGCCTCCGGCGACCAGGGCCACCAGTCGACGGGGTTGTCCGCGTGCTGGAGGAGGTAGGGGGACGTCTCGGCTGCGAGTCGGTTGGCCATGCCCCCATCCTGCCCCCTGTGCGCCCGGGAGGGGCAAACGCCGCATCGCGGCCGCATCGCAACCGCACCGCGGAGGCCCGCCCCCGGACGCCCCCGGACGCCTTCCGGGAACGGGCGGGGGCGGGAGGCGTCAGGAACCCTCCGCCTGGAAGTCGGAGAGGGCCTGGTTGAAGCGGGTGAGCAGTTCGCAGAAGACCGTCCGCTCCTCCTCGCTCCAGTCCCGCGTCAGCAGTTCCATCAACTCGCGCCGCGAGGCGCGCACCTGTTCCAGCCGCGAGACGCCGCGCGGGGAGAGCTGGAGGACCACGGCACGGCCGTCGTCGGGGTGGGAGGTGCGTTTGACCAGGCCGGACTCCACCAGCGGGGCCACCTGGCGGGTCACGGTCGAGGAGTCGATCCCCATGCCCGCGGCGAGCGCCTTGACGCCCGTGGGCCCGTCCCTGTCCAGCCGGTTGAGCAGCAGGTAGGCGGCGCGGTCCATGGAGTTGCGGGCCTGTCCGACGCCGCCGAGCCGGGTCTGCTCCGC
The DNA here is from genome assembly GCF_046614825.1 of Streptomyces nanhaiensis. NCBI lineage: Bacteria > Bacillati > Actinomycetota > Actinomycetes > Kitasatosporales > Streptomycetaceae > Streptomyces > Streptomyces nanhaiensis. The sequence continues at coordinate 6,327 of NZ_JBKJFM010000205.1, read as the reverse complement.
GCGGCGCGCGAAGAGGGCCACCTGGTGCTGGAGGGTGTCGAGAAGGGGTGCGGAGCCGGTCCGGTCCTGGTCGGGGTCCGGGCGGCCTGCTGTGGGGGGCATGCTGGCCTGCACGCTCTCTTCGCTCGTTTCGTCGTGGGGGTGGGCGGTCGTCATGTCCGGGTGCGTGGGCATGGCCGGTTGCTCGCTTCTTCGTGAATACGGGGTACGACGGGCTGAGGGTGTGCCACAGAGTACGCGCCCCGGGTCCGCCCCGTACCGGCACCGTACGAATGAGCGGTTCCCGCCGCGGGATCCCGCGTGACCCGGCCAGGTCCCCGCGAGCCGCCCGCGAGCCGGGCTGCCAGACTGGCGGCATGGTCGCCAGCACTGCCCAGCACACCGGCCGCGACGAAGCGCCGGCACTCACCCTCGACGACGTACGCGCCGCCCAGAAGACGCTCTCCGGGGTGGCCCGGACGACCGCGCTGGAGGGCAGCCGCCACCTCGGCGAACTGGTCGGCTCGCCCGTCCACCTCAAGTGCGAGAACCTCCAGCGCACCGGGTCGTTCAAGGTCCGCGGCGCGTACGTGCGGATAGCCGCGATGTCCGCCGGGGAGCGCGCCCGCGGGGTCGTCGCGGCCTCCGCGGGCAACCACGCGCAGGGCGTCGCCCTGGCCGCGTCCCTGCTGGGGGTCCGCTCGACGGTCTTCATGCCGGTGGGCGCGGCGCTGCCGAAGGTGGCGGCGACCCGTGACTACGGCGCCCGGGTGCGGCTGCACGGGCAGGTGGTGGACGAGACGCTGCGGGCGGCGCAGGAGTACGCGGCCGAGACCGGCGCGGTCTTCATCCACCCCTTCGACCACCCCGACATCGTCGCCGGCCAGGGCACGGTGGGGCTGGAGATCCTGGAGCAGTGCCCGGAGGTCCGCACGGTCGTCGTCGGCATCGGCGGCGGCGGGCTGGCGGCGGGGCTGGCGCTGGCGGTGAAGTCGCTGCGGCCGGACGTGCGCGTGGTCGGGGTGCAGGCCGAGGGGGCCGCGGCGTACCCGCCCTCGCTGGCCGCCGGGCACCCGGTCACCCTGGACTCGGTCTCGACGATGGCCGACGGGATCATGGTCGGGCGGCCCGGGGACGTGCCGTTCGGGATCATCGCCGAGATGGTCGACGAGGTCCGCACGGTGAGCGAGGACGCGCTCTCCAGCGCGCTGCTGCTCTGCCTGGAGCGGGCCAAGCTCGTCGTCGAGCCGGCCGGCGCCGGCCCGGTGGCGGCGCTGCTGTCGGCTCCGGAGACCTTCGAGGGGCCGGTGGTGGCCGTGCTCTCCGGCGGCAACGTCGATCCCCTGGTGCTGCAGCGCACGCTGCGGCACGGCATGGCGGCGGCGGGCCGCTACCTGTCGCTGCGGCTGCGGCTGACCGACCGCCCCGGTGCGCTGGCGGCGCTCCTGGCGGAGTTGTCGGTGGCGGACGCCAACGTCCTGGACATCAGCCATGTGCGGACCGATCCCCGGCTCGGGCTGACGGAGGTGGAGGTGGATCTGCACCTGGAGACCAAGGGCCCGCAGCACTGCGCCGAGGTGAAGGCGTCGCTGGTCAGAGCCGGCTACACGGTGACGGGCTGAGTTACGGGGCCGGCCGCGCGCGGCGGTGCGGAACGGGCCGCCGCTCCGGGGCACCGGCGTGCCGGGCGACACGCCCGCGGAACACACCGTAAATCGTTTGACGCGATATATCGCGTTGCTGCATAGTGCTGAGCCGCACCACGCCCGCGGTGTGTCCGCGCGCATCCGCCCCCGCCGTCGCATTCGGTGCGGAGCGGCTCACCACCTCGCGTCGCCCAACCCTTTCCGACCTTCCCGACCTTCTCGAATTTCCCGATTCCCCTTCCCTCTCGTTCCTTCTCGCCTCTTCTCGTTCCTTCTCGACTTTTCCGACCACCCACACCCATGGGAGACCTCCATGCCAGGTGCCATCCACGCCGAAGGGCTGGTCAAGACCTTCGGCGACGTCAGGGCTCTGGACGGTGTCGACCTCGACGTCCCCGAAGGCACCGTGCTGGGCCTGCTCGGACCCAACGGCGCCGGTAAGACCACCACCGTACGGGTGCTGACCACCCTGCTGCGGCCCGACAGCGGGCGCGCGGTCGTGGCGGGCATCGACGTGCTCAAGCACCCCCAGGAAGTACGCCGCTCCATCGGCCTGTCCGGGCAGTTCGCCGCCGTCGACGAGTATCTGACCGGCCGCGAGAACCTCCAGATGGTCGGCCGCCTCTACCAGATGTCCGCGCGCGACGCCAAGCGGCGGGCCGCGGAGCTGCTGGAGCGGTTCAACCTCGCCGACGCCGCCGACCGGACCGCCAAGACGTACTCCGGCGGCATGCGCCGCCGCCTCGACCTCGCCGCCGCGCTGGTCGTCAGCCCGCCCGTGATGTTCATGGACGAGCCGACCACCGGCCTGGACCCGCGCAACCGCCAGGCGCTGTGGGAGGTCATCGAGGAACTGGTCGCCGGCGGCACCACGCTGCTGCTGACCACCCAGTACCTGGAGGAGGCCGACCGCCTCGCCCACGACATCGCCGTGGTCGACCACGGCCGCGTCATCGCCCGGGGCACCTCCGACGAGCTCAAGGCCCGCATCGGCGGTGAGCGCATCGAGGTCGTCGTGCACGAGCGCGACGACATCCGCACCGCCGAGGGGGTCCTGCGGGGCCTGGGCAGGGGCGCGGTCGCGCTGGAGGAGCACACCCGCAGGCTGACCGTCCCGGTCGTCGGCGGCGCCAAGCTCCTGGCCGAGGCCATCCGGGAACTGGACGCCCGCGGCGTGGAGATCGACGACGTCGGCCTGCGCCGCCCGACCCTCGACGACGTGTTCATCTCGCTGACCGGCCACGCGGCCGAGGAGGCCGGGGCCGGCGGGAACGGCGCGGGCGACCGGGCCGGCGCGCAGGCCGCGGACCGGAAGGAGACCGCCAAGTGAGCACCACCACCGGTTCCGCGCCCGCCACGCGCGCGCCCCGCGCGGGCGGCGGCATCGCACAGTCCGTGACGGACTCGCTGACCATCGCCAAGCGCAACCTGCTGCGGATGATGCGCATCCCGGAGATGGTGGTCTTCGGCCTCATCCAGCCGGTCATGTTCGTGGTGCTGTTCAGCTACGTCTTCGGCGGCTCGATCAGCATCCCCGGCGCCGGTGTGGACGCCGGCGCCTACCGCGAGTTCCTCATGGCGGGCATCTTCGCCCAGACCGTCACCTTCGCCACGGCAGGCGCGGGCGCGGGCATCGCCGAGGACATGCACAAGGGCCTCATCGACCGCTTCCGCTCCCTGCCGATGGCGCGCGGCGCGGTCCTGACCGGCCGCACCCTCGCCGACCTCGTCCAGACCGCGCTGACCCTGGTGGTGCTGGCCGTCGTGGCGACGATCGTCGGCTGGCGGGCCCACGAGGGCGTCCTCAAGGCGCTGGCGGGCTTCGGCCTGCTGCTCCTGCTGGGCTACGCCTTCACCTGGATCGGCGCGCTGATCGGCCTGTCGGTGCGCACCCCCGAGGCGGCGACCTCCGGCGGGCTGATCTGGCTGTTCCCGCTGACCTTCATCTCGATCGCCTTCGTGCCCTCGGAGAACATGCCGTCGTTCCTCCAGCACGTCGCCGAGTGGAACCCGTTCAGCGCGACCGTGCTGGCGGCCCGCGAGCTGTTCGGCAACCTCCCGCCCGGCTACCAGGCGCCCGACGCCTGGCCCATGCAGAACCCGGTACTGGCCTCGCTGCTGTGGTCGGCGCTGATCATCGCGTTCTTCCGCACCCTGGCGGTGCGCAAGTACCGCTCGGCGGCCTGACCGCCCGGCCCGCGCGCCCGGCCCGTTCCCGGACGCGCCGGAGTACGGCGAACCGGCCCCCGGCCGCCACGGAAGCCTTCCGTGGCGGCCGGGGGCCGTACGTCGTCCGGGGCGGGACGGGACCGTCCCGCGGGGCTCAGCCCTGGTACGGCTTGGCCTCCAGGACCCGCACCGAGGCCGTCTTGCCGTTGGGCAGCTCGTACTCGGCGTCGTCGCCGACCTTCTTGCCGTTCACACCCCGGCCCAGCGGGGACTGCGGGGAGTAGGTCTCGATGTCCGAGCTGGCGTACTCGCGGGAGGCGAGGAGGAAGGTGATCGTGTCGTCCTCGTCACCGTCGAAGGCGACGGTGACCACCATGCCGGGCTCGACCACGCCGTCGTCCGCCGGAGCCTCGCCGACCTTGGCGTTCTCCAGCAGCTGGGTGAGCTGGCGTACCCGCAGCTCCTGCTTGCCCTGCTCCTCCTTGGCCGCGTGGTAGCCGCCGTTCTCGCGGAGGTCGCCTTCCTCGCGGGCCGCCTCGATCTTCTTGGCGATCTCGATGCGGGCAGGACCCGACAGGTACTCCAGCTCGGCCTTGAGCTGGTCGTACGCCTCCTGGGTGAGCCAGGTGACGTTGTCGCTGGTCTGGGTCACAGGTGCTCCTCGTAGGTACTCTCGGGATATAAAGCAACGCCCTACCCGAAGGGTGCGCCTTCATGGGTGGGCGAAACCACGAGCCTAACAATTCCGCCGGAAAAGGGAAGAAGGTTAAACCTTCAGGGCTCGGGGAAGATCGTCAGTTTCCGCCGACCGCCGTACAGCCGACCAGCTGGGCGCTGGTGGCCCGCTCGGTGGTGCGTACGGTGACGACCTCGTCGATGCGGCCCTGCGGCCCGTCGAAGGTGAAGTCGGCGCGGCCCACGTCCCCGCCGTCCTCCGCGAGGGTGTTGACGGTGCACACGCCGGTGACGCCCTCGTCCTTGCGGACCTCCAGGTGGACGGCCACCTCGCGGTCCGAGACGATCTCGAACTTGATCAGCTCGCCGCTGACCTTCGTCCCGGCGACGTAGGACACCCCGAACCAGGCGATCAACGCCAGGAACACCGCGCCCAGCACCGCACCGACCATCATCAGGCGGCGGTCCGAGCGCGCGTCACCGGAACGCCCGTACCGCCCCTGGGGCGGTCCCGGGCGCGTGGGGTCGGCCGAACTCGTCGCCATGTCCTGTCGGTCCTGTCAGTCCTGTGAGTCCTGTCGGGAATACAAGCGGATACCGCTTCGGTCACTATAGAAGCCGTCTCCCATGACCAGGTAACGAGGATCGAGCCTTGACTGAACAGCTCAGACTGATGGCCGTGCACGCGCACCCCGACGACGAGTCGAGCAAGGGCGCGGCGACCATGGCGAAGTACGTGTCCGAGGGGGTGGACGTGCTGGTCGTGACCTGCACGGGCGGGGAGCGCGGCTCCATCCTCAACCCCAAGCTCCAGGGCGACGCCTACATCGAGGAGCACATCCACGAGGTGCGGGCCAGGGAGATGGCCGAGGCCCGCGAGATCCTGGGCGTGAAGCAGGAGTGGCTGGGCTTCGTCGACTCCGGTCTGCCCGAGGGCGACCCGCTGCCGCCGCTGCCGGAGGGCTGCTTCGCGCTCCAGGACGTGGAGGAGGCCGCCGGGCGGCTGGTGCGCAGCATCCGCGCCTTCCGGCCGCATGTGGTCACCACCTACGACGAGAACGGCGGCTACCCGCATCCGGACCACATCATGACCCACCGGATCACGATGGCGGCCTTCGACGCCGCGGGCGACGCCGGCCGCTACCCGGACGCGGGCGAGCCCTGGCAGCCCCTGAAGCTCTACTACAACCAGGGCTTCAACCGACCCCGCACCCTCGCCCTGCACGAGGCGATGCTGGAGCGCGGCCTGGAGTCCCCCTACGGGGAGTGGCTCAAGCGGTGGGAGGAGTTCCAGCGCGCCGAGCGCACGCTGACCACCTATGTGCCCTGCGCGGACTTCTTCGAGGTCCGGGACAAGGCGCTGATCGCCCACGCCACCCAGATCGACCCCGACGGCGGCTGGTTCAAGGTCCCGATGGAGCTCCAGAAGGAGGTCTGGCCGACGGAGGAGTACGAGCTGGCCAAGTCCCTGGTGGACACGTCCCTCCCCGAGGACGACCTCTTCGCGGGCATCCGCGACAATTGATGCCATGAGCCCGACCACTCTTGCCCTCACCCAGGCCTCCGGCCTCGCCGACCTCGCCAAGGAGTTCGACGAGACCAAGGTGACGCCCGGCATTCTCGGCTTCCTCGTCTTCGCGGCGCTGGGGCTGGCCGTCTGGATGCTGATGAAGTCGCTGAACCGCCACATAGGGAAGGTCGACTTCGAGGAGTCGTCCGCCCCGGACACCGGGCGGTCCTGACCCCGTCCGGCACCGACCGCCCCGCACACGGGCGCCTGAGCGCCGCCGCGCACCCCCTCGGGTGCGCGGCGGCGCTCAGGTGTGCCGCGGCGGGCCGGGGCGCGGCGCCCCGGCCC
>NZ_JBKJFM010000204.1:0-8850 GCF_046614825.1 Streptomyces nanhaiensis | reverse complement strand
GGGGCGGGAAGCGGGGCGTTCAGGCGGGCGGTCTGGCAGCCGTCCGTACGCCGGAACGAGGCGTCCACCCGCTGTCCGCGCCACACTCCGGTGATACGGGCGGTGGCCGGGCCGCCGTGGATCTGGGCGCACATCGCGTCCTCGGGGACGGCGCTGGACACGGTGGTGGACACGGCGCGGGCCAGGGCGGCGCGCGCCCCGGGCTGGACGGTCAGTGCGCCGGGGATCGCGGCGGCGGGGAAGCGCGGGTCGGTCAGGGCCAGCCGCAGGCTGTGCGCGTGCCCGACGAAGCGGGGGTCGACGAGGGCGACGCGCTCACCGGCCGGTACGGCCGCCAGCGCCGCCTCCACCCCGGCGGCGTCCTCCGCCACCCGCACGTCGAAACCCAGCGACCGCAGATCGCCCTCCAGGGGCGCCCCCGCGACCGGCGGACCGGTGAGAATGGCGGTCGACAAGAACGAACTCACTCCTTGGAAGCCGTACCGTCCGCGGCGCGGTCCGTAACGAGCGGCATCCGGGCAGCGGTCACCGTGCGCCATCACCCGTTCGGGGGCAGGCAGCACGTGGCCAGAGGTTATCGGATAGGTGGAAGCGTCCGTTCACCCCGCATTCACCGGACGAGAGCGCCCCACCGTCACGAAAGGTGACAGAACACCACGGACCGCGTTCCAGGATCCTCGATCCCGGTGACTCGCACAAGGAGCGCGTCCGCGGCGGTGTCCGGCCGGTGGTTAGGCTGCGGCCATGACGTGGCTGGTGACCGGAGGAATCGGATACGTCGGCGCACACGTGGCGCTGGCGATGGCGGAGGCCGGCGAGGACGTCGTCGTGCTCGACGACGTCTCCAGCGGCCTGCCCGAGCGGTTGCCGCCCGGTGTGCCCCTGGTGCGCGGGTCGGTCGCCGACCGGGGGCTGCTCGACCGCACGATCGCCGGGCACGGCGTCACGGGCGTGGTGCACCTGGCGGCGAAGAAGCAGGTGGGCGAGTCGGTGGAGCACCCGCTGACGTACTACCGGGAGAACCTGCACGGGCTCACGGTGCTGCTGGAGGCCGTGGTCGCGGCCGGGGTGCGGCGCTTCCTCTTCTCCTCCTCCGCAGCCGTCTACGGCATGCCGGACGTGGACCTGGTCACCGAGGACACCCCCTGCGTCCCGATGAGCCCCTACGGCGAGACGAAGCTGGCGGGCGAGTGGCTGGTGCGCGCCACCGGGCGGGCGCACGGGCTGTCCACCGCCTGCCTGCGCTACTTCAACGTGGCGGGGGCCGCGCGGCCGGAGCTGGCCGACATCGGTGTGTTCAACGTCATCCCGATGTTCTTCGACGCCCTCACGCGCGGTGAGGCGCCGCGGATCTTCGGCGACGACTACCCCACCCCCGACGGCACCTGCGTGCGCGACTACATCCACGTCACCGATCTGGCCGAGGCGCATCTGGCCGTCGCCCGCCGGCTGGCGGAGCGTCCGGCCGGCGGGGACCTGACGGTGAACGTCGGCTCCGGCGAGGGCGTGTCGGTGCGGGAGCTGGCCGACCTCGTCGTCGAGACCACCGGCATCCGCGAGCCCGCCCCGGTCGTCGCACCGCGCCGCCCCGGGGACCCCGCGCGGGTGGTCGCCTCGGCCGAACGGATCGGCGGGGAACTGGGCTGGAGGCCCCGGCACGGGGTGCGCGAGATGGTGGCCTCGGCCTGGGAGGGCTGGTGCCTTCGCCACCCCGGCCGCCGCGCGGGCGGGCCCGCCGACGGCACGACGACGGCCCCCACCGGGAGGTAGCCGCCCCGCCCGGGCGGCCGGGCACGATCGCCCGAACAAGCGGGAGACATCCGCCGGATGAGTGGAAACCGCAGGTCAGAGACGATGACAACGATGTTCGGTGCCGCGTTGCCCCATACCCCCCGCCCGTAGTTCACTGGGACCGTCCGCACCGGTCGTACGCGGCGTCGGCCGCTATACGGGAGGCATCATCCATGGGCGCAGGGCACAACCACGGCGGGCCGCGGCCGGCCGGGCCGGGTACGGCGGGAGCCGCCTACCGGGGGCGGCTGCGCGCCGCGCTGGCCATCGCGGTCGTCCTGCTGCTCGCCGAGCTCGCGGGCGCGGCGCTGACCGGTTCGCTGGCGCTGCTGGCCGACGCCGGCCATGTGGCCACCGACGCGGTCGGCATCGGGATGGCGCTGCTGGCGATCCACGTCGCCAACCGGCCCGGCAGCGAGCGGCGCACCTTCGGCCTCGCCCGGGCCGAGATCCTCGCCGCGCTGCTCAACGCCCTGCTGCTGCTCGGGGTGGGCGGCTACATCCTGGTGGAGGCCGTCGAACGGCTGCGCCATCCCCAGGAGGTGCCCGGGGGGCTGACGGTCCTGTTCGGCGTCGTCGGCCTGGCCCTCAACGGCCTGTCCCTGGCCCTGCTGATGCGCGGGCAGCGCGAGAGCCTGAACGTGCGCGGCGCCTTCCTGGAGGTGGCGGCGGACGCCCTGGGCTCCCTGGCGGTGATCGCCGCCGCACTGGTGATCATGTTCACCGGCTGGCGGCAGGCCGATCCGGTCGCCTCGCTGCTGATCGCGGTGCTGATCGTGCCGCGGACGGTGCGGCTGGCCCGCGAGGCGATCGACGTCCTGCTGGAGGCCGCGCCCCGGCATGTGGACATGGCCGGGGTGCGGGCGCACATCCTGGGTGTGCCCGGGGTGGAGGACCTGCACGACCTGCACGTGTGGACCATCACCTCCGGCATGCCGGTGCTCTCCGCCCACGTGGTGGTCGGCCGGGAGGCGCTGGAGGCCGAGGGCGGACACGACAGGATCCTGCGGGATCTCCACAGCTGCCTGGGCCGGCACTTCGACGTCGAGCACTGCACCTTCCAGCTGGAGCCGCACGGTCACGCGGCGCGCGAGGGGCGGCTGTGCCACTGACGCCCCCACCTGCGCCGTGACGCACTCCGTACCGCCCGCCCGGCGAGCGGCCCCCGTCCGTGTACGGCACACTGGAGCGGACAGTCGGAACATCGGAGAAATGCCGTTCCGACGCATTCGCGGTGAAGGGCGGACATGACCAACGGCACGGCGGACCCGATCATGCTCGAGCTGGTCGACGAGGACGGCAGGACGATCGGGACCGCGGAGAAGCTCTCCGCCCACCAGGCCCCCGGCCGGCTGCACCGGGCCTTCTCCGTCTTCCTCTTCGACGACATGGGCCGGCTGCTGCTCCAGCGCAGGGCACTGGGCAAGTACCACTCCCCCGGTGTGTGGTCCAACACCTGCTGCGGCCACCCCTATCCCGGCGAGCGGCCCTTCGCCGCCGCGGCGCGGCGGGTCGGCGAGGAACTGGGCATGGCCCCCGTACTGATGCGGGAGGCGGGGACGGTGCGCTACAACCATCCGGACCCGGCCTCCGGCCTGGTCGAGCAGGAGTACAACCACCTCTTCGCGGGACTGGTGCGGGACATGCCCCGGCCGGACCCGGAGGAGATCGCGGAGACGGCGTTCGTGACGCCCGGGGAACTGCTCAAGCGGCACGAGGCGGAGCCGTTCTCGGCCTGGTTCATGACGGTGCTGGACGCGGCGCGGGGCGGCATCCGCGAGGTGACCGGGGTCTCGGCCGGCTGGTGACGCGCACCGCCGCCGGCCCGCCGAACCGCGCCGCGGCTCAACGGGCCGGCGGCGGCGTCGAGGGCGGCAGAGGTGCCAGCGGCATCACTACCCGGACCACCTTGCCGCCGGAGGCGGTCCGGTCGGCCTCGCAGAACCCGCCCGCCTCGGCGACGACGGCCTTGACCAGGAGCAGCCCCCGCCCCCCGATGTGCTCCCGCCCCGGGTCGGCGGCCAGCGCCGCGGGGCGGTAGGGATGGCCGTCCTCGACCCCCAGGCGCACCCGGCCGGCGCCGAGGGAGACCTCGACGCCGATCTGCGTGGAGAGCAGGGCCGCGTGCCGCACGGCGTTGGTGACCAGTTCGGAGAGGACCAGCAGCAGGCCGTCCATCAGTTCGCCGGTGACCGGGGCGCCCCTGCGGCGCAGGAGGTCCCGCACGGCGTGGCGCGCCCGGGGCACGGAGGACTCGTGCACCGGGACGGTGAAGCGCCAGGCGCCCTCGTACGGCCGGGGGCGGGGCTGCTCCTGCGGCTGCGGCTGCGGCTGCGACCGGACGTACGGCCGCGGCTGCTCCTGCGGCTGCTCCGGCCGCGGAAGCGGTTGCGGCCGCGATGGCGCGGCCGGCCGGTCCGGCGCGGCCACGGGCGCCCGTCCGTCCCGGTCAGGGAGGGAATCCCCGCGGATGTCCATCTGCCGCACCCCGCTCTCGGCTCTCGCCGGCCGCCTCGGCCCGGACCGGTTACGGACCGGTTCTCCCCACGAGTGTTGGCCCGCCGTGCGTGCGGTCCGGCCCTGTGACCGCAACTCGGCACTTATCGATGGCAATTGACAGAAGGCTTGCGCGCCGTTCGCGACCGTGACCGACCCTGCGCGATCGTTTCTGCACCCTCGCCTCGGCGTCCGCGCCCGCTGCCGTTACGATCCGGCCCATGCCCGCGCAAATCCCTCCGGCCGGCGCACCGGCCCTGCCGGTCTCCGTCCAGGACGGCGTCGCCACCCTGACCATCCGCAATCCGGCCAAGCGCAACGCGATGACGCCGGACATGTGGCGGCGGATGCCCGCCGTGCTGGAGCGGCTCGCCGCCGATCCCGCCGTACGGGCCCTGGTCCTCACCGGCGAGGGCGGTACCTTCTGCGCGGGTGCCGACATCTCCGCCCTGCGTGAGGGCGACGCGGAGTCCCGCGGCCTGGCCGTGGCCGCCGAGGAGGCGCTGGCGGCCTTCCCGCGGCCCACGCTCGCGGCCGTGCGCGGGCACTGCGTGGGCGGCGGCTGCCAGCTCGCCGTCGCCTGCGACCTGCGCTTCGCCGCCGAGGGAGCCCTGTTCGGCATCACCCCGGCGAAGCTGGGCATCGTCTACGGCGCCTCCTCCACCCGGCGCCTGGTCTCCCTGGTCGGCCCTGCCACCGCCAAGTACCTTCTGTTCTCGGGTGAGTTGATCGACGCCGAGCGGGCACTGCGCACCGGGCTGGCCGACGAGGTGCACCCGGAGGACGAACTGGACGGGCGGGTCGCGGCGTTCGCGCGGCTGCTCGTCTCGCGCTCGCAGCTCACCCAGGCCGCCGCCAAGGAGTTCGCGAACGGCGCCGGGGCCGGCCCCGTGCCGGTGGAGCGGGTCGCGTACTGGGAGGAGCGCGCCCGGGAGAGCGGTGAGCGGGCCGAGGGGGTGGCCGCCTTCCTGGAACGGCGCTCTCCGGTCTTCACCTGGCCACTTACCGACGGGTAGCGTGCGGGTATGACGTCCCTCCCCGCCAAAGCCGGACGGCGCTGCCACAACGCCGTCAACCCGCTGCACTCGGCTCTCTACTTCGCCCCCGACCTGGCACGCGAGCTGGCCCCTTACGGCATCGAGGACCCCTCCGCGGTCTACTTCGCCGGCCGTGCCGCGGCGCTCGGCCGGGTCGGGCCCGGGGTCGTCACCGCGACCTTCCACAACTTCCACCACGCCCTCGTCGCCCGCCACCTGCCGGCCGTGTGGGAGCTGGCCGCACCCGAGACCGTGCTCGCCGCCCGGCTGCGCGCCGCCGACTCCATGCTGCGGCGCCTGCTGGGCGAGGAGGCGGTGGCGTCCGAGGAGATGGCCGAGGCCGCCGAACTGGCCCTGCGCGCCGCCGAGGGGTGCGTCCGCCCGGGCCGCCCGCTGTACGCGGCGCTCGCCGACCTCCCCGTGCCCGAGGCCCCGCACCTGGCGCTGTGGCACGGCGCCTCGCTGCTGCGCGAGCACCGCGGCGACGCCCATGTCGCCGTCCTCCAGCACGCCGGACTGGATCCGGTGGAGGCGCTGGTCAGCCACACCGCCAGCGGCCGCGGCATGAGCCCCAAGTGGGCGCTGGCCACCCGCGGCTGGAGCCGCCGGGACTGGGAGGAGGCCCAGGAGCGGCTGCGCGGGCGCGGACTGCTGGACGGCGACGGCGAGTTGACCGGGGCCGGCACCGCCCTGCGCAAGGAGCTGGAGGAGGAGACCGACCGGCTCGACGCCGCGCCGTACGAGCACCTGGGCGCGGCGGGCACCGAGCGGCTGACCGAGCTGTGCGGCGCCTTCACCGGCGCGGCCCTCGCCTCGGGCGCCTTCCCGGCGGACCTGTTCGGCAAGGGCTGAGCGGAAACGGGCGGAAAGCCCCGGAGGGCGACAACCGGCCGACAGGGCAGGAACGGAGACGGAACGGGTTTGTCCGGCGCCCGAGCGGTCACGCGTACAGCATGTTCCGAGCCATAGCAGACGCACTCCGTACCGTCGGCGGCGCCATCGCGACCGTGGTGACGCTGCCCTTCCGCCTCCTCGCCCGCCTCTTCGGCGGGGCTTCGCACGCCGGACGCCGCGTCTGACCGTCCGCCTGTCGGTGCGGCCTGTAACAATGCGGGCTACCGGGGGAGCACCCAGCACCGAGTGAGGCGGAACGGATCGTGACACAGTCCATCGGAGAGACGCCCGTCGAGGGCGCGGCACCGGCCGGCACGTCCGGCGCGGCGTCCGTCGAGGGCAGGATCGCCGAGGAACTCGGCGTACGGGAACGGCAGGTCAGGGCCGCCGTCGAACTGCTCGACGGCGGCTCGACCGTGCCGTTCGTCGCGCGCTACCGCAAGGAGGCCACCGGCGGCCTGGACGACGCGCAGCTGCGCGCCCTGGAGGAGAGGCTGCGCTACCTGCGGGAGCTGGAGGAGCGGCGGACGGCGATCCTGGAGTCCGTACGCTCCCAGGGGAAGCTCGACGCCGAACTGGAGGCCCGCATCCGGGCCGCCGACTCCAAGGCGCGCCTGGAGGACGTCTACCTGCCCTACAAGCCCAAGCGGCGCACCAAGGCGCAGATCGCCCGCGAGGCGGGCCTGGAGCCGCTGGCCGACGGCCTGCTCGCCGACCCGTCCGTGGAACCGGCCGCCGCCGCGGCGGCCTTCACCGACCCGGACAAGGGGGTGGCCGACGCCTCCGCCGCGCTGGAGGGCGCCCGCGCGATCCTCACCGAGCGCTTCGGCGAGGACGCCGACCTGATCGGCGAGCTGCGCGAGACGATGTGGCGGCGCGGCCGGCTCGTGGCGAAGGTGCGCGAGGGCAAGCAGGAGCAGGGCGCCAAGTTCGCCGACTACTTCGACTTCTCCGAGCCCTTCACCGAACTGCCCTCGCACCGGGTGCTGGCGATGCTGCGCGGCGAGAAGGAGGAGGTCCTCGACCTCTCCCTGGAGCCGGAGCCGGAACCCGCCGGGGAGGCCGCGGAGGGCGGGGCCCTGCGCGAGACCACCGGCCCCTCCGAGTACGAGCGCGCGATCGCCCGCCGCTTCGGCGTCGAGGACCGCGGCCGCCCGGCCGACCGCTGGCTGGCCGACACCGTGCGCTGGGCCTGGCGCACCCGCATCCTGGTGCACCTGGGCATCGACCTGCGGATGCGGCTGCGCACCGCCGCCGAGGACGAGGCGGTCGCGGTGTTCGCGGCCAACCTGCGCGATCTGCTGCTGGCCGCCCCCGCCGGCACCCGCGCCACCATGGGCCTGGACCCGGGCTTCCGCACGGGCGTGAAGGTCGCCGTCGTCGACGCCACCGGCAAGGTCGCCGCCACCGAGACGATCTACCCGCACGTCCCGCAGAACCGCTGGAAGGAGTCGCTGGCGACGCTGGCGCGGCTGGCGCGGGAGCACCGGGTGGAGCTGATCGCCGTCGGCAACGGCACCGCCTCCCGCGAGACGGACCGGCTGGCCGCCGAACTGTGCGCGGCGCAGCCCGAGTTGAAGCTGACGAAGGTGATGGTCTCGGAGGCGGGGGCCTCGGTGTACTCCGCCTCCGCCTTCGCCTCGCGCGAACTGCCCGACCTGGACGTCTCGCTGCGCGGCGCGGTCTCCATCGCCCGGCGCCTGCAGGACCCGCTGGCCGAACTGGTCAAGATCGACCCCAAGTCGATCGGGGTGGGCCAGTACCAGCACGACGTCTCCGAGGTGAAGCTGTCGCGCTCGCTGGACGCGGTGGTGGAGGACTGCGTCAACGGCGTCGGCGTGGACGTCAACACCGCCTCGGCGCCGCTGCTGTCGCGGGTGTCGGGCATCGGCTCGGGCCTGGCGGAGAACATCGTCGCCCACCGCGACGCAAACGGCCCCTTCCGCAGCCGCAGGGCGCTCAAGGACGTCCCCCGGCTCGGCCCCAAGGCGTACGAGCAGTGCGCGGGCTTCCTGCGCATCCGCGACGGGGACGACCCGCTGGACGCCTCCGCCGTCCACCCCGAGGCGTACCCGGTGGTGCGCCGGATGGTGAGGACGACCGGCAGCGACGTCGCGGCCCTGATCGGCAACACCGAGGTGCTGCGCGGCCTGCGGCCGCAGGAGTTCGTGGACGACACCTTCGGCCTGCCGACGGTGACCGACATCATCAGGGAGCTGGAGAAGCCGGGCCGCGACCCGCGCCCGGCCTTCCGTACGGCCACCTTCAGGGAGGGCGTGGAGAAGATCGGCGACCTGGAGCCGGGCATGGTCCTGGAGGGCGTGGTCACCAACGTCGCCGCGTTCGGCGCCTTCGTGGACGTCGGCGTGCACCAGGACGGCCTGGTCCACGTCTCGGCGATGTCGAAGACGTTCGTGAAGGACCCGCGCGAGGTGGTGAAGTCCGGCGACGTGGTGAAGGTCAAGGTGCTGGACGTGGACGTGCCGCGCAAGCGGATCTCGCTGACGCTGCGGCTGGACGACGAGACCGGTCCCGGTGCGGGCGGCGTCCGTCCGGCGCGCGGTCAGCGCGGAGGCGGGCAGCGCGAGGGCGGCCGGCGCGCCTCCGCTCCGCGCCCGCGCCAGGGGCAGGG
>NZ_JBKJFM010000203.1:0-8874 GCF_046614825.1 Streptomyces nanhaiensis | reverse complement strand
AGGGCGGTGCGCGCCTCGCGGCCGCGCTCCTGCCCGCAGACCCGGCGGCCGGGCCCGGGCCCGGGTGGTGCGGCGTGCTGCGGGGCGGGACGGCCGAGGCCGTGGTGCCGGTCACACCGCCGGGCGGGTGCGGGCGGCGTCCCGGCGGCGTCCCGGCGGCGGGCGCGGGGAGGCGCGGGGCATCACGTAGGCTGGTCGGCGTCTGAAGGGGAGTAGCTCTTCGCCGGACCGTCGACATACTGGCCGCGCCGTACCCGTACGGCCGGCCCGGCGCCCGGAGCCGGTGCCCGCGCACCGTGCCAGCGAGACCTTCGGCCGCAGTGTCCACGGCTTCACACAAGCCGCCCACGACGCTGCCGTGCCGAAGCGTGCTCGCCCCCGCGGGCCCCTCGGCAGGGCGGCCCGACCGATGAGGGGTCCCTCTCGCATGTTCAGCATCACCGCCGCCGCAGTGACCTTCGGCGTCGTCTTCCTCGCCGAACTGCCCGACAAGACGGCGCTCGCCGGACTGGTGCTCGGCACCCGCTACCGGGCCTCCTACGTCTTCGCCGGCGTCGCGGCCGCCTTCGCGCTGCACGTGGCGCTGGCCGTGGCCGCGGGCAGCGTGCTGACCCTGCTGCCGCAGCAACTGGTGCAGGGGATCACCGGCGCGCTGTTCCTGGCGGGCGCGCTGATGCTGCTGCTGAGGAAGGACGACGGGGACGAGGAGATCCGCAGGCCCTCCGACCAGTCCTTCTGGAAGGTGGCCGCCAGCGGCTTCATGCTGATCCTGGTCGCCGAGTTCGGCGACCTCACCCAGATCATGACGGCCAACCTCGCCGCCCGCTACGACAACCCGCTCTCGGTCGCCCTCGGAGCGGTGGTCGCCCTGTGGTCGGTCGCGGCCATCGGCATCCTGGGCGGGCGCGCGCTGATGCGCCGGGTGCCCCTGCGCCTGATCTCCCGGATCGCGGCGTGCGTGATGCTGGTGCTGGCCGCCCTCAGCTTCTACGAGGCCTTCACCGGCTGACCGCCCGGACCGGTCGCGGGCCGGGCGGCCGACCGGCCGGCCCGCGACCGGCGGTGCCCCGGCCGGGCGGCCGGGGCACATCGAGTGATCACGCCCCCCACCCGGAACCGGCGGGGAGGAAGGTTCCAGGCGGGGGGCGTGCGTTCTGGGGAGGGGAGGCGGCGCGGGCTCAGCGGGGCCCGGGCCCCGGGTGCAGGCGCAGTCCGCCGCCGGGCAGGGGCTCGACGCGCACCCCCTCCAGCGTCGGCACGTGGGCCGTCGGCCCGAAGGCCGCCGCCCGGGGCCCGACGCCGACCACCCGCATACCGGCCGCGCGGCCCGCCGCGACACCGGCCTCGGAGTCCTCGAGGACCACGCAGTCCTCGGGCGCGAAGCCCAGTTCGGCCGCGGCCTTCAGGAAACCCTCCGGGTGCGGTTTGCTGGCGCCGACCGACTCCGCGGTGATCCGCACCCGCGGAATCCGCAGGCCCGCCGCGTTCATCCGGGCGGTGGCCAGGGGGACGCTGGCCGAGGTCACCAGCGCGTGGGGGAGGTCCTCGATCGCCGCGAGGAAGGCGGCTGCGCCCGGTACCGGCACGACGCCCTCGGTGTCGGCGGTCTCCCGCTCCAGCAGGCGCCGGTTCTCGGCGTGGTTGACCTCCATCGGGCGGCCGGGCAGCAGTTCGGCCATCGTGGCGTAGCCCTGCCGACCGTGCACCACCTTCATGACCTCGTCCCCGTCCAGGCCGTGGCCCGCGGCCCAGTCGCGCCAGACGCGCTCGACGGCGGCGTCGGAGTCGACCAGGGTGCCGTCCATGTCCAGCAGCAGCGCGCGGGCCGTCAGCGGTGCGGCGGCGGCCGTGCCCGCCGGGTGCCGGGCGTCCCGGACGTCCTGGGCTTTCGGGGAGTCCGGGGTGTCCGAGGGCATGGCGGGTGGCTCCAACTGCTGGGAAGGCGGGACAAGTGGCCCGCCCGCCGGGTCAGGGGCCCCCGCGGTCAGGCACGGGGAACGGGCGGAGCCACTTTGTTCCTCTACGATACAAAGCAATCCGCGTTTGCGCCACCCCGCCCGGCGTCAGCTTCTCTGCGTGGCCCTCTCCAGGGCGCGACGGGTGTGCGGCCCGTAGACGCCCTCCGGGTCCCCCCGCACTCCGTACCAGGTCTGGAACGTGGACACCCCGTCGGTGACCTCGCCGTCGTACACGCCGTCCAGGCCGTGCTCCCGGGCGTCGTAGGTGCCCACGGAGGCCAGCCGGTACTGCAGTTCGGCGACCTCGGGCCCCGAGTCGCCCTCGCGCAGGGTGCGCGGCCGGCCGTCGCCGTCGTCGCCGTCCCAGCCGCCGTCCCAGTCGCCCCCGCCCGGCGTGGTGGGGGCGGGGGGCGGCGCGGGGGCGGTGCTCGTGGACGCCTCGGCGGTACGGGGGGGAGTGGAGGGCGAGGACGGCGTGCGGGTCTGCGACGGACTCGCGGAGGGCGAGGTGGAGGGGGAGGGCGAGGCCGTGGCCGACGGAGAGGCCGAGGGGGACGCGGAGCCGTCGCCGGCGGACTCCTCGCCCTTGCCGTCGGTGGGCACCACCGCGGTCGGGGCGCCGCCGCGGTCGCCGAACCGGGCCTCGTCGAAGGTGTCGTCCCCCCGCGTGAACAGCCCGGCCACCAGTACCCCGGAACCGACCACGGCCACCGCGGTGCCGCCCACGGCCAGCGCCAGGCCGCGTCCGATACGGCGGCGCGGGGCGGCCCGGCCACCGGTCACCAGCGGCAGGGGCGCGGTGTCGCCGTCCGCGTGCCGGGCCCCCTCGGGGAACATCGCCAGGTCGGCCGGGTCGGGGCCCCGGTCCGGCTGCGCCACCGGCCGCGGCAGCACCTCGACCTCGGCGCACCGGCAGCTCGCCCGTCCGGAGTCGTCCGCGGGCCTGTGGCATATGGGGCAGATGGGCGTATCCGCCACTGCGAGCTCCCCTCCCTCAGAAAGTGCCACAGAGGTTACTGGATGCCCTCCGCCCCCTTTGTACCCGCCGGTCACCTCCGTCCCGCCGGGCCCCGGGGCCTCGCCCGGGGCCCGGCGGGACGGGTCGCTCAGTCCTCCGTTCCGGCGGTGTCCGCGGCGGGCTTCGGGGCCGCCTGCTGGACGACCTCGAAGGTCCAGACGGTGGAGTCGGACGCAGCCGGGCCCCGGCCCGCGCCGCCGCCCGGACGGCCGCCGCCACCGCTGCCGCCGCCCTGGTGCGCCGACTTCATCGGGCCCGACATCCACGCCTGGAACGCGGCCTCGTCGCGCCAGCGGGTGTAGACGAGGTACCGGTCGGTCCCCTCCAGGGGGCGGAGCAGCTCGAACCACTCGAAACCGTCGGAGGACTCCACCGCCCCCGCCCGGGAGGCGAACCGCCGTTCGAGTTCCTCCCGCTGCTCGGAGGGGACGGTCAGGGCGTTGATCTTCACGATGCTCATGCCCCCATCGTGCCTTCCGCCCCGGTCCGGAGGTGCGGCGGCACGGCGGTCGTTCCGGCTTGTGGTGCCGTGCGGCGGATGTCCCGGACGCGGACGGACGGCCTTCTCCGCCTCCGTTCGCCCGCGCGGGCGGCGTACGGACACACGGCGGCGGCCCGGCCCCGATGAGGGCCGGGCCGCCGAGGGCGCCGGGTTCGGCCGGGCGGAGGGCGCCGGGCGCGGCTGCCGTGGTCCGGCGGTCGCGCCACGGCCCGCGGGTCACAGCCGCATGAGCCGGTCGGCGGCGTCGCGGTACTCCCGCAGCGCCCTGCGCAGATCCTCCGTGCGCTCCGCGGAGTCCTCGCCGCGCCAGGGCTCGCGCAGCTCGCGGTGGCGCTCGGTGAGCAGATCGGTGATACGGCGGGAGATCTCCTCGAACACGGCGTCCGCCTCCTCGACCGAGCGCCGCGGCCCGTCGACGAAGCCCGTCACCGCGTCGTGCAGCCGCCTGCCGAACCGCTCGCGCTCCTCGGGGGTCAGCAGACCCGCGCCGCCGTTCCCGCCCTCCGGGCGGTCTCCGTGCGCGTCTGCGCGCGGGTTCCCGCGCGCCGGTGCCGCCGCTCCCGCTCCCGCTCCGGTTCCCGTTCCCGGCCCCGTCGTCCCGGCGGCCGTCCCGGTGCTCTTCCCGAGGGGCCCGTGCGGGGAGGCGGCGGAGGCGCCGTGCCCGTCCGCCCGGTCGGCGGCCCCGGTCGCAGCCGCCGGTGCCACCGGCTCGGGCCGGTCGACCGGGGGCGCGTCGTCCGTCCACTCGGGCCGGCCGGCGCGGTCGGCCAGCGGGGCCCGGCGTTCCTGGGGGATGTGTCCGTTCGTGCTCATGCCCTGCCTCCGGAGGTGTCGTGGCGGCGCGGCGCCCCGGGGAGGTGCAGCCGCTCGGAGAGGCGTCCGTGGCCCCGCGATCCGGTGCCGTCGGCGTGAGCGCGGTCGCGGTCGCGGCCGTGCTCGTGCCGCGGCCCGCCGCCGTGCGAGTCGTGCGCGGACCGCTCCATCAGGTCCTCGTACAGGGCGCGGGCGTGCACCAGCGCCTCGCGCAGCCGCTCGGTGTCGGCCTGGCCCTCGCGGGCCAGTACGGCCACGGCGTGCACCTCGCGGTATCCCTGGACGCGCCGGGGGTGGTGGACGGAGAGCGCGGAGACCTGCTCGTCGTACCCGTCGCCGGGGAAGCCGCGTGCCTCGGCCAGCCGGCTCAGCAGCCGGTCGGCGGTGGCGACCGCCTCCACCGGCGCGTCCACGAACCGCTCCTGCACGGCGACCCACTGGGTCTCGTACTCCTGGCGCTCCTGCGGGGTCAGCGGCTTCGTCCGCAGCTCGCCGTGGCGCTGGAGCCGCTCCCGCAGCTCCCGTTCGGCTGCCTTGGCGTCCCCGTTGTGCTGGGCGACGGTCCGCTCGTACTCGGGGCCGAACCGCCGCTTCACGGAGCGCGGTCCGCCGCCGCGCCTGACGATGAACAGGGCGATCGCGAGGACGACGACCGCCGCCACGATCAGCGTGATGATCAAACCTGTGGACATGGCTCGCCTTCCACGAGTGTCCCCTTGCTCGGGCTGTCAACTCTCCGCGTTGCCGCCCTCGCTGCGCGCAAACGGCGCCCCGGTGAACGCGGCCGGGGCGCCGAACGCCGCCCGGCGCGTGGCGCGGCGCAGCGCCCGCAGCACCGTGCCGCCCACGGTGAGGGTGAGCACCACGGTCAGCAGGGCGCGGGGCAGGTCCCAGCCGAGGGAGGTGGCCAGGACGTAGGCGGTGAACTTGGCCAGCTTCACCTCCAGGGGGTCCCCGGGGACATGGGAGATCCCGCTGGCCAGTCCGCTGATGAACGGCCAGCCCTGGAGGTTCATCACCACGCCGTACAGCACCGAGGCGACGGCCCCGTACGCGGCGAGCAGCGCCAGCTCCCGGCGTCCGCGCAGACTGTGGGGGCCGGGCAGCAGGCCCGCGCCCATCGCCACCCAGCCCATCGACAGCATCTGGAACGGCAGCCACGGCCCGACCCCGCCGGTCAGCAGGGCCGAGGCGAACATCGACACCGCGCCCAGGACGAATCCGAACCCCGGCCCCAGCACCCGGCCGGAGAGCACCATCAGGAAGAACATCGGCTCCAGGCCCGCCGTCCCCGCCCCCAGCGGGCGCAGCGCGGCCCCCGCGGCGGCCAGCACGCCGAGCATCGCGACGGCCTTGGCGTCCAGTCCGGTGTCGGCCACGGCCGCCACCGCCACGGCCAGCAGCAGCGGCAGCAGCGCCGCGAACAGCCAGGGCGCGTCCCCGGAGTGGGCCAGCCCGGAGGCGGAGTCGGCCAGCAGCGGCCAGCCGAAGGCGGCCACGCCGATGGCCGAGACGATGCCCAGGGCCGCGGCGGAGCGCGGCCCGATCCGTACGGCGCGCACCTGGCGGTCGGTGCGGTCGGTGCGGTCGGTGCGGTCGGTCCGCGCCCGGCGTCCGGCCCGTTCGGCCCGTTCGGCGCCGGAGGCGCCCTCGGCGTCCGGGGTGTTCGGGGTGCCCGAGGCGCCGGTCATACGCCCGCCCCCGCTTCCTCCAGCGCCGCCCGCACCTGGCCGACCGTGAGCCAGCGCCGGGGGGCGAGGATCTTCGCGGTCTGCGGGGCGAAGGCGGGGGAGGAGGTGACGACCTCGGCGCTCGGGCCGTCCGCGACGACCTCGCCGTCGGCCAGGATCACCACCCGGCGGGCGAGTTCGGCGGCGAGTTCCACGTCGTGGGTGGCCAGGACGACGGCGTGGCCGTCCTCCGCCAGCGCGCGCAGCACACCGGTCAGCCGCTCCTTGGCCGCGTAGTCCAGGCCGCGCGTCGGCTCGTCCAGGAGCAGCAGGGGAGGGGCCGCGGTGAGGACGACGGCGAGGGCCAGGGCCAGGCGCTGGCCCTCGGACAGATCGCGCGGGTGGGTGCCGTCGTGGACGTCCGGCAGCAGGGCGGAGACCAGGGCGCGGCAGGTGCCGGGCTCGGCGCCCGCGTCGCGGTCCGCGCCGGCGCACTCGGCGGCGACGGTGTCGGCGTACAGCAGGTCGCGCGGGTCCTGCGGCACCAGGCCGACGTGGCGCAGCAGTTCGGAGGGCCGGGTGCGGTGCGGCACGGCACCGCACGCGCCGCCCAGGCGCACCGTGCCGCGCGCGGGCTCGTACATGCCGACCAGGGTGTTCAGCAGGGTGGACTTGCCCGCGCCGTTGCGGCCCATCAGCGCGATCGTCTCGCCCGGCCGCACCGTCAGGTCGACCTTCTCCAGGGCGGTGATCCGGCCGCGGCGCACGGACAGGGAGGAGACCTCGGCCAGCGGTTCGCCGCCGCCCGGTCCGCCGGATCCGCCCGGCCCGCCGAGGCCGGCGGGCGTCTCCGGTGTCTTCGCAGGCTCCAGCCTCTCCAGCCGCTCCCGCAGCCCCGCCGCCCTGCGGCGCGCGTCCCGCACCGACAGCGGCAGCGGGGACCAGCCGGCCAGCCGCCCCAGGGCGACGACGGGCGGACGGACCGGCGAGAGCGCCATCACCCCGGCCGGATCGCCCAGCACCGGCGCGGCGCCGGGCGCGGGCAGCAGCAGCACCTGGTCCGCGTACTGCACCACGCGCTCAAGGCGGTGCTCGGCCATCAGCACGGTGGTGCCCAGGTCGTGCACCAGCCGCTGGAGGACGGCCAGCACCTCCTCGGCGGCGGCCGGGTCGAGCGCGGAGGTCGGCTCGTCCAGCACCAGCACCTTGGGGTGGGTGGTCAGCACCGAGCCGATGGCGACGCGCTGCATCTGCCCGCCGGAGAGGGTGGCCAGGGGGCGGTCGCGCAGATCGGCCAGGCCCAGCAGGTCCAGGGTCTCCTCGACGCGGCGGCGCATGGTGTCCGGCGGCAGGCCCAGGCACTCCATGCCGTAGGCGAGTTCGTCCTCGACGGTGTCGGTGACGAAGTGGGCCAGCGGGTCCTGGCCCACGGTGCCGACGACGTCGGCCAGTTCGCGCGGCCGGTTCTCGCGGGTGTCGCGGCCGTCCACGGTCACGCGGCCGTGCAGGGTGCCGCCGGTGAAGTGCGGCACCAGCCCGGAGACGGCGCCCAGCAGCGTGGACTTGCCCACGCCGGACGGGCCGACGACGAGCACCAGCTCGCCCTCGGGCACGGTGAGGTCCACCCCGTGCACGGCGGGGGAGGCGTCGTCCCCGTAGGTGACGGAGACCTGGTCGAAGCGGATCATGCGCGGGTCGTCTCCTTCGCCGGCGGGGTCTGCCCGGTGCGGGAGACGGACCCGGCGTCGGTTTCGGTTCGGGGGGCGGGTACGGGGGCGACGAAGGCCGGGAGCAGCCCGGCCAGTACGGCCGCGGCGGGCCACAGCGGCAGCTCGGGCGCGGTCAGCGGCACCGGGGGCGGGTCGAGGGCCTCCGGCAGGCGGGCGGCGGCCCGGACCACGGCCGCGCCGACCGCCGCCCCGGACGCCGACACCAGCCAGGCGCGCGCCCCCCAGCGGTCGGGCCGGTAGCGGCTGCGCACCGCGCGGCGCCCGCCCAGCCACAGTCCGCCGAGCGCGGCGGCCAGCCCGAGCAGCAGCACCGGCAGCCCGAAGGCCGCGCCCTGGGCGGCCAGCAGCCCGTACGTCCCGGCGCACACGCCCAGCAGCCCGCCCAGGGTGAGGGCGGCGGTGGTGCGGCGCACGGCGTGCGGCACCCGCGCGGTGCGGCCGTAGCCGCGCGCGTCCATCGAGGCGGCCAGCGCCACCGAGCGCTCCAGCGCGCCCTCCAGGACCGGCAGCCCGATCCGCAGCACCGCCCTGATCCCCTTGTCGTCGCGGCCGCGCAGCCGGCGGGCGGCCCGCAGCCGGCGGACGTCGGCGATCAGATGGGGGGCGAACGTCATCGCCACGACCACGGCCATCCCCGCCTCGTACAGCGCGGCGGGCAGGGACTTCAGCAGCCGGGCGGGGCTGGCCAGGGCGTTGGCCGCGCCGACGCACACCAGCATGGTGGCCAGCTTCAGCCCGTCGCGCAGCGCGAACACCAGTCCCTCGGCCGTGACCCGGCCGCCGATGCGCACGCCCTGCGCCCAGTCGGGCAGCGGCACCTCGGGAAGGGTGAACAGCACGGTGGTGCCGGGGATCGGGGAGCCGAGGAAGACGGCGAAGAACAGCCGGATCACCAGCACCGCCAGGGCGATCTTCAGGAAGGCGCCGTAGCCGCGCGCCCAGGGCGCGTCGGTGCGGCGGGCCGCGACGACGTACGCCGTGACGGCGATGATCAGCGCCAGCAGCAGCGGGTTGGTGGTGCGGGAGGCGGCCGTGGCCAGCCCCAGCGCCCACAGCCACCACGCGCCCGCGTGCAGCGCGTTGGAGCGCGTCGCACGCGGGGCGCGCAGGGCCGACAGGGACCGGCGGAGGGTCATGACCGGCGCCGGCGGGCCTGCCAGGCGGCCGCGGCGGCGAGCACGGC
>NZ_JBKJFM010000202.1:0-8910 GCF_046614825.1 Streptomyces nanhaiensis | reverse complement strand
GGGTGGACCACCGCAGGGGCGCTGGCCGGCTTCACGGCGCCGGCAGTGGTGGGCGCCTCGACGGCCGCGTGGCCCACGGCGGCGTTCACCGCGGCCCTGATCGCCGCCGGCGCGGTGGAGGGCGCCGTCCTGGGCGCCGCCCAGGTGCGGGTGCTGCGCCGGGTGTGGCCCCGGCTGGGCGGCCTGCGATGGACCGCGGCCACCGGTGGCGGTGCCGCGGTCGCCTGGTTCCTCGGCCTGCTGCCCGCGGCTCTCCACGACACCGTGAGCCGTCGGCCCGTCCTCGTGGCGGCCGCCGCCGCGCTCCTCGTACCGGCACTGCTGCTCAGTGTGGGAACCGCCCAGTGGTGGGTGCTGCGTGCCCACGCGGAACGGGCCCACCGGTGGATCGCGGGCAGCGCGGCCGGATGGCTTCTGGGCCTGGCCGTGTTCTTCGCGATCACCACACCGCTGTGGCGGCCGGGGCAGTCCGCTCCCGTGGCCGCGCTGATCGGTGTCGCCGGCGGTGCGGCCATGGCGGTGACCGCCGCCGCGGTCACCGGCTGGGTGCTGGTGCGCCTGGCCCGGGAGGCCGCGCAGAAGGCCAGGCCCCCGGCCGCGCCCCCGGGCGCTCCGGACCCGTAACGCCGCCGGCCGCTTCGCGGCGGCCCGTCAGCCGGCCGGCCCGGCGGTCCCGGAGGCATCCGCCCGCTCCTGGGCGGAGATCCCTTCCCCGCCGGCCGCCCGGGAATCGGGCCGCAGGATCCCGGCGACCCCGGCCGCCACGGCGCACAGGACCGCGGGCAGCAGGAAGGCGACGTTCAGCGGCACGAGATGGGTGAGCGGCCCGATGACGGCAGGTCCGGCGAGCATGCCGAGGTAGCCGAGCCCGGCCACCCGTGAGACGTTCGCCCCGGCTGCTTCCGGGTCGGCGTGGCCCGCGGCGCTGAAGAGCTGGGGCACACAGCCGGACAGCCCCAGGCCGAAGACCGTCCAGCCGGCCAGAGCCAGGGGGATCCAGGGCGAGACCACCACGGCCGACAGGCCGATCGCGGCCATGAGTGCGCCGTAGCGGACGATCGCGACCGGGCCGAAGCGCGCGGCCACCCGGTCGGTGAGCAGGCGTCCGGCGGTCATGGCGGTGGCGAAGGCTCCGTAGGCGAGGGCCGCCGTGGCCGCGGGCGCGCCCAGGACGTCCTGCAGGGCGAGCGCGCTCCAGTCGCTCGCGACGCCCTCGGCGAGCATCAGCATCAGCGCGAGGGCGGCCAGCGCCCAGATCCGCGCGGGCGTCCCGCGCCCGGCACCGGTCCCGGTCCCGGCGGACGGTCTCGGGGCCTCCTCACCGGGACCGGCTGGTTCGGCGGGTTCGGGCCGCAGCAGCGCGGGGGCGGCCAGGACGGCGACGAGGAGCCCGGCGGCACCCATGCCGGCGAGGGTCGCGGCAGCGCTCCAGTCCCAGCTGAGGGTACGGGCGCCGACCAGGGCGGCGAGCACCCCGCCGACGGAGAACACCGCGTGGAAGGCGGACATGACGGGCCGCCGGTAGCCGCGCTCCACCTGGACCGCGTGGGTGTTCATGGCGACGTCCAGGCAGCCGTTGCCGAAGCCGAACACCAGCAGGGCCGCGCCCAGCGCCCAGGGGCCCTCGGCCAGCCCGGGCAGCCCCAGGGCCGCGCTGCACAGCACCGCGCTCAGCGGCACCACCGCGCGGGCGCCGAGGCGGTCGGCCAGCGGTCCGGTCAGCCGCATGCCCGCGAAGGCGCCTCCCCCGAGCAGGAGCAGCAGCCAGCCCAGGACGGCGTGGCTGACCCCGGCGCGGTCCTCCACCACCGGGATGTGGACGACCCACATGCCCATCAGGAAGCCGTTGAGGCCGAAGTAGGCGAAGGTGGCCAGCCGTGCGAGTCGCAGCGTTCTCTCCATGTTCCAGAACTTAACAAACAAGATTGTTGTTCGAAAGATTGAGTTTCGCACAACTCTGATGTTCAATTCCGGCGTGGCGAGTGCGGAGCGACTGAAACGGATCACCGAGGCCGTACGTGAGGCCGGGCAGCTGAGCGTGGCGGAGCTGGCCGGGCTCACCGGCGCCTCGGAGATGACCATCCGGCGCGATCTGGAGGTCCTGGCGGACCAGGGGGTCCTGGAGCGCTACCGCGGCGGGGCCAGCAGCCTGCTGCTGCGCGGTGAGGAGCCCCCGTTCGGGCTGAGGGAGCTGGAGAGGCCGCACGCCAAGCGGCGGATCGCCGCCGAGGCGGCCTCCCTGATCGCCGACGGCGAGTCGGTCGTCCTCGACAGCGGCACGACCTGCCTGGAGGTGGCCCGCGTCCTGGCCGGCCGCCGGCTGACCGTCGTGCCGCTGTCCCTGCACGCGGCCAACGCGCTGACCGGCGCCCCCCGGCTGAAACTGCTGCTGCCCGGCGGTGAGCCGCGCCCGGGCGAGCTGGCGCTGACCGGTCCGCTGACCGAGGCGTCCCTGGCCTCGCTGCGCTTCGACACCGCCGTCATCGGCTGCTGCGGACTGAACGCGGCGGACGGGCTGACCGCGTACGACCTGGCCGACGCCGCCGTCAAGCGCGCCGCGATCGCCTCGGCCCGCCGGGTGGTGGCGGTCGCCGACGCGGCCAAGTTCTCCCGCACCGCCCTCGCCTTCGTCGCGCCGGCCTCGGCGCTCGACGCGGTGGTGACGGAGGAGGACGCCCCCGAGGACGAGACCGGCGCCCTGGAAGCGGCCGGCGCGACCGTACGCAAGGTGTGAGCCGCTGCGGCCCGGGCCGGGCCGCAGCGGTCATCACTCCTTCAGCAGCCCCGTGACCACCCGGCCGAACAGCAGCCGGGCCGCCCACGCCGTGGGCCGGTCCAGCAGGCGCGGCACCCCCCGTACGCGCACCTCCTCGCGCCAGACGGCCAGCGCTCCCCCCTCGACGGGGACCACCTCCGCCTCGGCCCAGCCGAGCACCACCCCGCCACGCTTCTCCACACGGCAGCGGCCGGGGCGGTCCGCGTCCGGCGGTTCCCAGCGCACGACCTCCATGGGATCGTCGAACCCGGCGCGCCCGGTTCCCGTACGCGCCGTGAAGCGCGTGCCGACGCGCGTGGGCGGCGCGGTGGTGACCGTGACAGTGGTGAACGGGACATGGCGGGCGTGGTTCTCCCAGGTGGTCAGCCGGCGCCACGCCTCCCCCGCCGGGAGGTGCGTGCGGCGTTCGATCCGGATGAGAGGCATACCGCGACGGTAGGCACCGCGCGCCCGTACGCCCGGCCGACCCGCCGCGGCCGCCTTCCGAACACCGTCGCGCACCACGGCCCGCGCATGACGCCCGCCCGCCCGTGCCCGCGCCAGGTTCCGGGAGGGGGCGTCGGCAGCGGTCTCGTGCACGGCTCGCAGTCGGCCCGGCCGCGGCCCCCGCCCCTCGTCATACGGAGGGGGATGTCGCTTTCCGCCTTCCGCGCCGGGAGGCGCGCCCCTGCGACGCGCCCCTGCAATGGGAGCGTTCCCCCATTCGGGTCGGGGACCGCCCGCCCGGACGGTGCGAGGTCTTCGCCCGGCAACGCGGCGCCGCCCGTCGTCCACGCCCCGTGCGAGACGGCTCTCCCCCCTCCGCGTCCCCGCCGGAACCGCTCCGGGCGCGCGCCTCGCGACGGGGTGACCGCCCCCGCCTCGCCGTGGGGCCGCGCCGGCCGGCCGGGACCGGGGTCCCGGCCGGCGGACGCCGGGTCACTCGGCCGGTACGACCAGCCCGTAGAGGCCGTCGCGGCGGCGGTGGAGCAGGGCTCCGCGCTCGGTGGCGGTGTCGACGAAGAACACGAACGGCAGGCCGGTGGTCTCCAGCCGCCACACCGCCTGCTCGACCTCCATACGGGGCGCCGGGATCCCGCTGATCCCCAGCGGGGCGGCCGGCGGAAGGCCCGACGGCACCGGCGCTGCCACGTCCCTGCGGGCGCGGGCCAGCCGGTGGCCGCCCTCTCCGTCCCGGTAGACCACGCTGTCGACGCCGGAGCCGACGTCGGTGAACAGGTGGAACTCGTACCCCAGGTCCTCCATCCGCCGTACCGCCTGCGCCGGGGTCAGCCGGGCGGGGCCGTGGGCGCGGCGGCGCACGACCCGGCGCCCCTGTCCGATGCGCGAGCCCGGGCGCGGCCCGCCGCCGTGGTGCCCGCGGCGGTGGACGCGGGACAGCCGGCCCGCCAGCCGGTCGCGCAGCAGGTCGATCGCCTCGGGCATGGTGTCGGCGGTGACGTGGGCCCTCACCAGGTGGCCGTTGACGTCCACGTTCACCTGGGCGTGCGCCGGGTGCCGCACGGAGGCGTTGGCCGCCTGGCTCAGCTTCACCCTGGTGCCCAGGACCGGTTCCCCGACCTTGCCCAGGGCCGCCAGCACCTTGGTCCGCGCGTACTCGGCCGCGTCCCCGGGCACCTCGCCCCGGACCTCGACCCTGACCTCCGGGAGGGGACGGATCTGCGAACGGTTCATGGTTTCCTCCTGCCGTCTCGGCACCTTCAGACTCCTCCCGCGCCGGTCTCCGCGGCAGGGCCGAAGGTCCCCGGGGGCCGGTGCCGTCCGTACCCCGCGGGTGCGGGGGTGTGGACCGCGCCGGCCCCGGGCGGCCGGCGTGCCGGCCGTGACACGGCGCGGGGGAAGCGGAAGGCGTCCCCCGGGTCAGCAGATGCGGGGCAGTTGCTCGCCCAGCGGCAGGTCCACCACACGGGTGCCGCCGAATCCGGTGCGGGCCACGACCATGCCCGGGTGGTCCTCCACGCACTCCCCGACGACCGCGGCCTCGGCGCCCTGGGGGTGCGCCCGCATCGCGGCGAGCACGGCGTCGGCGTGCTCGCGCGGGACGAAGGCGACCAGACGGCCCTCGTTGGCCACGTACAGCGGGTCCAGGCCGAGGAAGCCGCAGGCGGCCGCCACGGCCTCCGGCACGGGCAGGGCCCGCTCGTTGAGCACGACGCCGGTGCCGGACGCGGCGGCGATCTCGTTCAGCGCCGTGCCCAGTCCGCCCCGGGTGGGGTCGCGCAGCGCGTGGAGGTCCGAGGTGGCCCCGAGCATCGCCTGCACCAGACCGCCCAGCGGCGCGGTGTCGCTGCACACCTCCGCCCCGAACTCCAGCCCCTCGCGGACGCTCATGATGGCCACCCCGTGCATGCCGACCGGCCCGCTGACGATCACCACGTCACCGGGTTCGGCGCGCTGCGGGCGGATGTCGACGCCCTCGGGGATCAGTCCGATGCCGGCGGTGTTGACGAAGATCCCGTCACCGTGCCCGGCGTCGACCACCTTGGTGTCACCGGTGGCGACGGTGACGCCGGCCGCCGCGGCGGCCGTGCCGACCGCCTGGGCGACCCGCCGGACCACCGGCAGCCCGGTGCCCTCCTCGATGATGAAGGCGCACGACAGGTACGCGGCCCGCGCGCCGCTCATGGCCAGGTCGTTGACGGTGCCGTTGACGGCGAGGTCGCCGATGGAGCCGCCGGGGAAGAACAGCGGGCGCACCACGTAGGAGTCGGTGGAGAACGCCAGGCGCGCGCCGCCCAGCGACAGCGCGGCCGAGTCGGCCAGCCCGGCCAGTGTGTCGTTGCCGTAGGCGGGGACGAAGAGGTGCTCCACCAGTTCGGCGGAGAGGGCCCCGCCGCCGCCGTGGCCCATGACGACCACCGGGTGGTCGCGCAGCGGGGCCGGGCAGGTCCAGTCGGCCGGGTCCACGGGTTCGGCGGTCGTTCCGGTCGTTCCGGTGATACCGGTGGTGCCGGTCGTGCCGGTCGTGCCGGTGGTGTCAGCCAACGGAGGTCGCCTCCCTCGCCGGCTCGGTGCCGTGCGCCGGGCCGCCCAGGCGCCGGTAGAGGTGGTAGGCGGCGCAGGCGCCCTCACTGGAGACCATGGTGGCGCCCAGCGGGTTGCGGGGGGTGCAGGTGGTGCCGAAGGCGGCGCACTCGTTCGGTTTGATCAGCCCCTGGAGCACCTCGCCGCTGCGGCACACACCGGACTCGCGGGTCCTCACCCCGGCGACCTCGAAGCGGTGCTCGGCGTCGTACTCGCGGAAGGCCTCCGACAGCCGCCAGCCGCTGGCCGGGATCACCCCGATGCCCCGCCAGGCGCGGTCGGTGACCTCGAAGACCTCCTCCAGCATCCGCCGCGCGGCGGGGTTGCCCTCCTCACGCACCGCCCGGGGGTAGGCGTTCTCCACCCGGTGCTCACCGCGCTCGAGCTGGCGGACGGTGCGGCGCACGCCTTCGAGGATGTCCAGCGGCTCGAAACCGGTGACCACGATGGGCACGCCGAAGCGGTCGGCCAGTCCCGGGTACTCGGCCGTCCCCATCACGCTGCACACGTGGCCGGCGGCCAGGAACGCCTGGACCCGGCAGTGCGGAGCCCGCATGATCGCCTCGATGGCGGGCGGCACGCGCACGTGCGAGATCAGCATGCTGTAGTTGCGGATGCCGCGCCGCCGCGCCTCGTGGACGGTCATCGCGTTGGCCGGTGCGGTGGTCTCGAAGCCGACACCGAAGAAGACCACCTCCCGGTCGGGGTGGCGCTGCGCGATCTCCAGCGCGTCCAGCGGCGAGTACACCACTCGTACGTCCCCGCCGGCGCTCTTGATCCGGAACAGGTCTCGGTCGGTGCCGGGGACCCGGAGCATGTCGCCGAAGGAGCAGAACACCACCCCGGGACGGGAGGCGATCTCCAGCGCCTTGTCGATCATCTCCAGGGGGGTGACGCACACCGGGCAGCCGGGCCCGTGGATGAGCTCGATGTGCCCTGGCAGCAGCTGGTCGATGCCGTGCCGGATGATCGAGTGGGTCTGGCCGCCGCAGACCTCCATCATGGTCCAGGGGCGGGTGGCGGTGGCGTGGATGTCCTCCAGCAGCCGCCGGGCCAGCTCCGGGTCGTTGAACTCGTCGATGTACTTCACCTGGTGACCTCCTGTGCCGCGGCCGTCCCCGGCCGGTCCTCCCCGGCCTCGGCCGCCGCCCGCTCCCATGCGTCGCCGAACTCCTCGTCCAGCAGACCCAGTTGCTCGAAAAGCTCCAGTGACGCCCTGGCCGACTCCTCGTCCAGCCGCTGCAGCGCGAAGCCGACGTGGACGATCACGTACTCGCCGACCTCCGTCTCCGGCAGGTAGGCCAGGCACACGTCCTTGACCACCCCGCCGAAGTCGACGCGCGCCATGCGCGTGCCGTCCCGTTCCTCGATCCCGGTCACCCTGCCGGGCACCGCCAGACACATGCGTGTCCTCCGTCCGTCGTCGGTCCGTTCGCCGGTCCTTCCCCGGCCTTCCGTCAGATTCCGCCGCGGCCCGTCAGGGAGCCCCGGCGCGCCGCCACGAGCAGCTGGCCGAGTGCCAGGCCTCCGTCCCCGGGCGGCACCGCGTGGTGGCGCAGCACCGTGAACCCGGCGGTGCGCAGCCGCCGTTCGCACTCCTCGTCCAGCAGCGCGTTGGCGAACACCCCGCCGGACAGGGCGACCGCCGCCGCCCCGGTGTCCCGGCGCGCCCGGCGGCAGACGGCCTCCACCGCCTCCGCCACGGCCAGGTGGAACCGCGCGGCGACGACCGGGACGGGTACGCCGGAGCGCAGGTCGCGGACGGCCTCGCGCAGCACGGGCGCCGGGTCGAGCACCGTCGCGCCCGCGCCGCCCGGGTCCGGCGGGCGCAGGGCGAAGGAGTATCCCGGTCCGCGCTCCTGCCACGCCGCCGCGGCGGCGGCCTCCAGCTCGACGGCGGCCTGCCCCTCGTACCCGGCCCGGTGGCACACCCCGGCCAGCGAGGACACCGCGTCGAACAGCCGCCCCATGCTGGAGGTGGGCACACAGGCCAGTGAGCGCTCCAACTGCCGCTCCAGCACGCGCCGTTCCTCCGGCGGGCAGGCGGCGGCACACGGCAGGGCCGGGTCCCAGGGGATCCCGGCGGAGCGCAGGTGGGACAGCGCCGTCCGGCAGGGGTTGCCCACACCGGCGTCGCCGCCGGGCAGGGGCACGTACGCCAGGTGCGCCAGCCGCCGGTAGCCGCCGTATCCCGCGAGCAGCACCTCGCCGCCCCACACGGCCCCGTCGTCGCCGTAGCCGGTGCCGTCGAAGGCGACGCCGAGGACCGGGGTGCGGCCGTCGAGTCCGTTCTCGGCCATGGCCGAGGCGATGTGCGCGTGGTGGTGCTGCACCCGGTGCAGCGGTCTGCCCCCGGCGCGGGCGCGGGCCCACCGCGTGGAGCGGTAGCCGGGGTGGCGGTCGGCGGCCAGCAGCCGGGGCTCGACGCCGGTGAGGGCGCGCATGCGCTCCTCGGCGCCGTCCAGCGTGCGCAGGGCGGCCAGGCCGTCCAGGTCCCCGATGTGGGGGGAGAACCACGCGGAGTGCCCCTCGGCGAAGCAGATCGCGTTCTTCAGGTCCGCGCCGGCGGCCAGGGAGGGCTCCACCGGCACGGGTAGCTCGACGGGGGCGGGAACGTACCCGCGCGAGCGGCGCAGGACCACCTCGCCGCCGTCCGCGCGCACCCGCACCACCGAGTCGTCGCAGGGCGTCGCGATGGGCCTGTCGTGCCACAGCCAGGCGTCGGCCAGTCCCGCCAGCCGGGTCAGGGCCTCGCGGTCGCCGGTCACGATGGGTTCGCCCGAGCGGTTGCCGCTGGTCATCACCAGTACCTCGGGGCCGGGCGGGTCGCCGGGCAGGCCGAACAGCAGCCGGTGCAGCGGGGTGTAGGGCAGCAGCACTCCCACGTGCGGGCTGCCCGGGCAGACGCCGTCCGCCAGCGGGTCGTCCCGCCGTTCGCCGGGCGGGTGGCGGCGCAGCAGCACGATGGGACGCGGCCGTCCGGTCAGCGCCCGGCGCTCGGCGGGGCCGACGCGGCCGAGCCGCGCGGCGGTCCGTACGTCGGGGCACATCACCGCGAAGGGCTTGGCGTCCCGGGCCTTGCGCGCGCGCAGGACGGCGACGGCGGCGGG
>NZ_JBKJFM010000201.1:0-8995 GCF_046614825.1 Streptomyces nanhaiensis | reverse complement strand
CCTCTCCTCAGCCCCGTCCCCGCCCGGCCGTCTCCCGGCCCGCCGCGATGCCGCGGTCGCCCGGCCCCCGCGGGAGCCGGGCGACCGCGGCATCGCGGGTCGTGGACGGTGTGGGTGCGGCCTCAGCCGCGGCCGGAGCCGCTGCCCGGGCCGCTGTAGTCCTCCCCGTACGCGCCCTTGGCCGGGCGGCGGCGGCGCATCGGGGGCTCCACCCCGTCGGCGAGCCGGCGGGCGGTGAGCAGGAAGCCGGTGTGCCCGATCATGCGGTGGTCGGGTCGGACGGCCAGGCCCTCGACGTGCCAGGTGCGCACCATGGTCTCCCAGGCGGCCGGCTCGTTGAAGGTGCCGTGCTCGCGGATGGACTCCACGGTGCGGGCGAGCTGGGTGGTGGTGGCGACGTAGGCGCACAGGATGCCGCCGGGGACGAGGGCCTTGGAGACGGCCTCCAGGCACTCCCAGGGGGCGAGCATGTCCAGGATGACGCGGTCGACCTCGGTGTCGGACAGGTTGTCCTGGAGGTCACCGACGGTCAGCCGCCAGGCCGGGTGCGGGCCGCCGAAGTACCGCTCGACGTTCGCCTGCGCGATCTCGGCGAAGTCGGCCCGGCGCTCGTAGGAGTGCAGCATGCCCTGGTCGCCCACCGCCCGCAGCAGGAAGGTGCTCAGCGAGCCGGAGCCGACACCCGCCTCGACGACGCGCGCGCCGGGGAAGATGTCGGCCATCGCGAGGATCTGCCCCGCGTCCTTGGGGTAGACGACGGCCGCGCCGCGCGGCATGGACAGGACGTAGTCGGGGAGCAGGGGACGCAGCGCGAGGTAGGCGACGTTTCCCGTGGTACGGACGACCGTGCCCTCGGGAGCACCGATCAGCTCGTCGTGGGGGAAGGCTCCCTTGTGGGTGTGGAAGCTCTTCCCCGCCTCGAGCGTGAAGGTGTAGTGGCGTCCCTTGGGGTCGGTGAGCTGGACCTGGTCCCCGACCTGGAAGGGCCCGCGACGGCGGGCGGCACCGGTCGGTTCGGACATGGGGGCAAGGGTAGTCCAGGCACGCCCCCCGGCCGTAATCGAGCCCCCCGGGCGCCCCGGAGGGGGCGGCGGGACGTGCGGGCCCCGCGGTTCAGGGGGCGGGCTTGGCCATGGCCGCCACGAAGGCCCGCTCGACGTCGCCGGCCGACAGCACCCCGTAGATCCGGCCGCTCTCCTCCACCACCAGGTACTCGCTGGCGGGGGTGGCGCGCAGGTGCTCCAGCAGCTCCTCGCCGGCCAGCTCGGCCCACACCCGCATGCCCTCGGTGATGTCCTGGGCCAGGGTGCTCACCGCCACCCAGGGGCGGCGGTGCTCGGGCACCCCGGCGATGGCCGCCTCGCGGACGACGGCGACCGCCTCCCCCTGCCCGTCCACGACCACCAGGGCCCTGGCCCCGGCCTCGTTGGCGCGGCGCAGCCCCTCCGACAGGGGGGTGTCGGCGGAGACGGGGACGGCGCGGCGGGTCAGGGCGCGGGCGCTCAGCTCCGGCAGGCGCTCGCGCAGCCTGGCCATGCGCAGGCTGTTGCCGGCGCCGGTCCAGATGATCGCGGCGAGGATCGCGGCGAGCAGCGCGTCGGTGATGGAGTCCACCCCGCCGAAGCCCTCCTCGGCGCCGTAGCCCCCCGCGTAGCTGAGCAGCGGCATTCCGACCAGGACGGCGATGGCGAGCGCACGGCCGGTCCAGGCGGCGGCGACGGTGCCGGTCATCGGCTTGCCGCTGATCTTCCACACCACCGCGCGCAGCATCCGGCCGCCGTCCAGGGGCAGGCCCGGCAGCAGGTTGAAGATCGCGACGATGAGGTTGGAGATCATCAGCCCGGCCAGCAGCACCGCTGGCACGGTGCCGGGCTCGACCGCGAACAGCCCCAGGTAGAACATGCCCGACAGCACCAGGGAGAGCAGCGGGCCGACGAAGGCCAGGACGAACTCCCGACCCGGGGTCTCGCTCTCCTTCTCGATCTCCGACACCCCGCCGAAGAACTGGAGCTGGATGCGGCGCACCGGGAGCTTGAAGCGCAGGGCGGCGACGGTGTGGGCCAGCTCGTGGACCAGTACCGAGGCGTAGAAGGCGACCGCGAAGAACAGGGACACCAGATAGCGGGCGCCGCCCAGCTCCGGGAGCACACGCTCCAGCTGGCCGCCGAAGACCCAGGTGATCAGCGCGGCGACGACGAACCAGCTCGGCGCCACGTACACGGGCACGCCGAAGGGGCGGCCCATGAGAATGCCGCCGCCGCTCTCCCTCGGGCGCTTCGGCCTGCCGTCCGCCGATCCGCCGGAACCGGGCTCCGGCCGCCCGCTGTTGTCCGTGTCCGCCACGGGTTCCCCTCGTAGAAGGTGCCCTCGCACCCGGTGGTCGTCCCCGCGGCCGCGAGGTGCGAGGGGGGTGCGAAGGGGTACGCCATCGATGGTAAGCGGCGGTGTGTCGGTGGCGGGCCGTAGGGTCGTGTCCATGGTCTCCCATCCGGCACCCGGCAAGGCGCCCTCACCCGCCTCGCCGCCCAACTCCCTGTCCCCGTCGCGGGCCGCCGACTTCATGCAGTGCCCGCTGCTGTACCGCTTCCGGGTGATCGACAGGCTGCCCGAGAAACCGACGCCCGCGGCCACCCGGGGCACGGTGGTGCACGCGGTGCTGGAGCGGCTCTTCGACGCCCCCGCCGCCGAGCGCAGCGTACGGCGGGCGCGCTCACTGGTGGTACGGGAGTGGGAGCGGCTGCTGGCGAAGCGGCCGGAGCTCGCGGAGCTGTTCACGGAGGACGGCCCGGAGGCCCGGGGCGAGGGCGCGGCCGACGGCACCGAGCTGGCGCGGTGGCTGGCCCGGGCGGAGGAGCTGGTCGAGCGGTGGTTCTCCCTGGAGGACCCCACCAGGCTGGAGCCGGCCGAGCGCGAGCTGTTCGTGGAGGCCCGCCTGGAGTCCGGGCTGCGGCTGCGCGGCATCATCGACCGGGTGGACGTGGCGCCCACCGGCGAGGTCCGCATCGTCGACTACAAGACCGGCAAGGCGCCCCGGCCGGAGTACGCGGCAGAGGCGCTGTTCCAGATGAAGTTCTACGCCCTGGTGCTGTGGCGGCTGCGCGGCACGATCCCGCGCCGGCTGCAGCTGGTCTACCTGGGCAGCGCCGACGTGCTCACCTACGACCCGGACGAGAACGACCTGCGCGGTGTGGAGCGCAAGCTGCTGGCCCTGTGGGAGGCGATCCGGCAGGCGACCGAGACCGGGGACTGGCGGCCCAGGCCGGGCCCGCTGTGCGGCTGGTGCGCCCACCAGGCGCTGTGCCCGGAGTTCGGGGGCACTCCCCCGCCGTATCCGCTGATGATCCAGCCGCGGCTGCCGCTGGAGCCGGACGGCGGCGCGGGCGAGGGCACGGGCGGCTCCCCGGGTGCCCTCCCGGAGGCGGAGGGCGCGGCCGGCTAGGCAAGAATGGGCTCGTCAAGCCCCCGGCCCCGATAGGAGTTCCCGTGGCAATCCGCGTCCTGCTGGTCGACGACCAGCCGCTGCTGCGCACCGGCTTCCGGATGATCCTGGAGGCCGAGGGGGACATCGCCGTGGTCGGCGAGGCCGGGGACGGCCTGCAGGCGCTGGACCAGGTGCGGGCGCTCCAGCCGGACGTGGTGCTGATGGACATCCGGATGCCGCGGATGGACGGCGTGGAGGCGACCCGCCAGATCACCGGCCCGGAGCGGGACGGCCCCGCCAAGGTCCTGGTGCTCACCACGTTCGACCTGGACGAGTACGTGGTGGAGGCCCTGCGCGCGGGCGCGTCCGGCTTCCTGCTCAAGGACGCGCCGGCCGCCGAGCTGGTGCAGGCGATCCGGGTGGTGGCGGCCGGCGAGGCGATGCTCGCCCCCAGCATCACCCGGCGCCTGCTGGACAAGTACGCCGGGAAGCTGCCCTCGGGCGAGGAGGAGGTGCCCGACGCGCTGGGCACGCTCACCGACCGCGAGGTCGAGGTGCTCAAGCTGGTGGCGCGCGGCCTGTCGAACGCCGAGATCGCCGCGGACCTCTTCGTCAGCGAGACGACGGTGAAGACCCATGTCGGCCATGTGCTGACCAAGCTGGGCCTGCGCGACCGGGTGCAGGCGGCGGTGTACGCCTACGAGAGCGGGCTGGTCCGCCCCGGCGACCGGTAGGACGCCGCCGGGAACGGGGACCGGGTCCGGCAGCCGGTGACGCAGGTGCGCCGCCCGCCGCGGGGCAGCGGCGGGCGGCGCACCGGGGACGGCCCGGGGAGGGGCGGGATCAGCCCCCGGCGCCCTTGCCGATCTCCCAGAAGCGGAAGACGGTGGAGGCGTCCAGCGTCCACTCCAGCCCGGAGATGTCCTCGTGCGCCACGGCGTACTGCTTGCCCTGCCACAGCGGCAGGAGCGGCAGGTCCCGGGCGACGATGTCCTGGATCTCGCCGAAGTCCTCGACGGTGGCGGCGCGGTCGCTCGCCGCGGCCGTGCGCGGCAGCAGCTTGGAGGTGATCCGCCCGGCGTCGTAGCCGTTGCCCAGCACGTTGTCCTCGCCGAAGAAGGGCGCGGTGAAGTTGTCGGCGTCGGGGTAGTCGGG
Organism: Streptomyces nanhaiensis; assembly: GCF_046614825.1. NCBI lineage: Bacteria > Bacillati > Actinomycetota > Actinomycetes > Kitasatosporales > Streptomycetaceae > Streptomyces > Streptomyces nanhaiensis. The sequence continues at coordinate 4,419 of NZ_JBKJFM010000201.1, read as the reverse complement.
CACCCAGCCCTTGACGTACACCCCGTACTCGCCCGCCTCGATGCCCTTCTCGTACTCCTCCAGCTCCACGCTCTCGACCTTGGCGTCGAACAGGCCGCTGGCGTTGAGCTGCTGGGCGATCTCCTCGAACTCCCGGACGGTGGCGGGGCCGTAGCGCACCGGGGTGGCCCACAGGGTGAGCTCCACCTTCTCCGTGATGCCCTCGGCACGCAGGGCCGCCCTGGCCTTGGCCGGCTGCGGGCGGCTGCCGTAGGCGTCGAAGAAGGCGGTGTTGTGGCCGGTGATCCCGGCGGGCACGATCGAGTACAGCGGCTCGGCGGTGCGCCGGTGGACGTCGCGGATCAGCGTGGAGCGGTCCAGCAGGTACGCGACGGCCTTGCGCACCCCCGGCTTGCCGGTGACCGGGTGCTCCATGTTGAAGACCAGGTGCTGCACCTCGGCGCTGGTGCCCTCGACAACCTCCACCCCGTTCTCGGCGCTCGCCGCCGCGTCGAGGTCGGCGATGTCGTCCATGGCCAGCCCGCGGTAGGCCAGGTCCACCTCGCCGCTGCTCAGCGCCTCCTTCAGCGCCGCCTGGTCACCGTGGAAGAGCTTCATCGTCATCCCGGAGTTCTTCACCTCGGCGGGCCCGGCGTAGTCCGGGTTGACGGAGAAGACGGCCTCCTCGTCCCCGTAGGAGTCCAGCCGGTAGACGCCCGAGCCGACGGCCTTGCCGTCGGTGCGCAGTTCGTCGGCCGGGTAGGCGCGGTGGTCGACGATCGAGCCGGCGCCGGAGGCGATCTTCTGCGGGAAGGTGGCGTCGGGCGAGCCGAGGCGGAAGACGACCGTCTCGGCGTCCGGGGTCTCGATCTCCTCGATGTTCGACAGCATCACGGCCGGGCCGTCGGGGTCGTCGATGCGCAGGGTCCGCTCGAAGGAGAACTTCACGTCCTTGGAGGTGAGCGGGTTGCCGTTGGTGAACTTCAGCCCGTCCTTCAGGACGCACCGGAAGACCCGGCTGCCGGCGTCGGTGAACTCGCAGCTGCGCGCGGCCTCCGGCTGGGGCTCCGTCCCGCTCTTGGGGAAGCTGAGCAGCGACTGGAAGACGTTGTTGAAGACCAGCCAGGATCCCGGGTCGTAACCGGAGGCGGGGTCGACGGCCATGACCTCGTCGGTCATCCCCATCACGATCCGCTCGCCCTGGCCGGCGCTCGTCCCCTGCTCGTCACCGCAGCCGGTGAGCAGTCCGGCCACCAGGGCCGTACCTGCCGGAAGCGCCCAGTAGCGGGCCCTTTTCCTCACGTTCGCATCCTCATCCGTGGTGTGTGCCGTTCTCCGAACCCCCGTTCGCGCAGCCCCGCACCGCCCCGGAACGGGTGGTGCGGGAACCGCTCAGTCCTGAACGCCCCTCCCCAGCTCCCACAGCTGGAGCACGGAGGAGGAGTTGAGCGCCCACTCCACTCCGGTGACGCCGTCGCGGGCGGCGACGTACTGCTTGCCCTGCCACAGCGGCAGCACGGGCACCTCCTTGGCGACGATGTCCTGGACCCGGACGAAGTCGTCGACCGCCTGGTCGCGCTGCTCCTTGACCCGTGTGCGCGGGATGAGCTGCTCACGGATCTCGTTGTTCTCGTACGGGGAGCCCAGGAAGTTGTCCTCGGCGAAGAAGGGGGCGACGAAGTTGTCCGGGTCAGGGAAGTCCGGGAACCAGCCCATGCCGTAGACGGCGTACTCCTGCTCGGCCGAGGCGGGCCGGTAGGCCTTCCACGGCACGCCCTTGACCGTCGCCCTGAACAGCCCGGAGTCGTTGAGCTGATCGGCCAGCACCTTGAACTCCTCGGCCGTGGCGGGGCCGTAGTGGTCGGTGGTGTAGGTGAGCTCCAGCTCGACCGGTGTGTCGACGCCGGCGCGTTCGAGGGTGGCGCGGGCCGCCTTGACGTCGGGCTCGCCGTAGGCGTTGAAGAAGGAGTTGTGGTGCCCGGTCAGCCCGCTGGGGACGATGGAGTACAGCGGCTCGGCGGTCCGCGCGTACACGTCGCGCACCAGCTCGCCGCGGTCCACGGTCTGGGCGACGGCCTGGCGCACCGCCTTGCGGCCGACGACCGGGTCGTCGGTGGCGAAGACCAGGTAGCGGATCTCCTGACCGGACATCTCGACGACGTCGATGCCGTCGCCCTTGTCACTCCCCAGACGGTCGATCTGCTCGGGCGACAGACTGCGGTTCATCACATCGATGCCGCCGTCGCGCAGTGCCTTCTCCATCGCCTGGGAGTCGTCGAAGAAGCGCAGCTCGACACGGTCGTTGCGCAGTTCCAGGTCGCCCTTGTAGGACTCGTTGCGGGCGAGGACCGCCCGGCCGCCCTCGGCGTCGAAGGACTCCAGGACGTAGGGGCCGGAGCCGGTGATCCCGTACCCCTCGTGGAGCTCGTCGGCCGGGTAGACCTCGCTGTCCAGGATCGCCGCCGCGGGGGTGGCGAGCTTGTGGGGGAAGGTGGCGTCGGGCTTCCTGAGGTGGAAGACCACCTCGTTCCCGGAGGGCGCCTCGACCCGGTCGAGGTTGCTCAGCAGCGACGCGGGACCGCCGGGATCGTCGATGCCGAGCATGCGGTTGACGGAGAACACCACGTCCTCGGCGGTCAGCTCGTGACCGTTGGAGAACGTGAGCCCCTCGCGGAGGGTGCAGCGGTACTGCGTGCTGCGCTGGTCGGCGAAGCCGCACTCCTCCGCGGCCTCCGCCTCCGGCTGGTTGCCCGCGCGGGGCAGGCGCAGCAGGGTCTGGAAGGTGTTGCGGAAGATGTTCCAGGTGCTGACGTCGTAGACCGCCGCGGGATCGAGCGGAGCGGGCGCCTTCTCCGTGGCCTCGATCCGGTCGGTGGTACCGACAACGATCGTCCCGCCGTTCCCGCCGCCGGCGCTGTCGTTGCCGCACGCAACGAGCAGGGGGGCCAGCAGGCCCGCGACGGCGGGCAGCAGCAGCGTCTTGCGGTTCATCGGTGACGGTCTCCTCGTCCAGCCAGGCTGTTGCCGAATTCTCCGGCCGGGAGACAGACATTAGTAGCCGTGGAGTCCGTCACTTCTCCGAGTCACCGGCGCGGAATTATCACGCTCCGATAACTCCGCCGCACAATCCGATAACCGGACGGCGGAGCGATCGGCGCGAGCAGGCACCAAACGGGACACATGGACGCACGGAAAAGGGGCCAACCGCCCCCACGGCCACTCCTGACCCCACCTCGCGCCCCGGGATCACGTGATGAACGTCACGCATTCAACCACCAGGCGAAAAGCAGGAATTCAGCCACCGTATTCGTCACGGATAATGAACGGTCCACTGCTCACGGTTTCCGATGCATTCATCATGCAGCGAACGGCGCACGCTCAGTGTGCGGAGGCGATCAGAGAGCGCAGAAAGGACAGATCCACCTCCTCCAGGGACGGCACGACCGTACGCCGGTGCGCGGGCTCGATCCGCGTCACCGAAGGCACCGCCACCACATGACATCCCGCGGCCTCCGCCGAGGTCACACCGGTCACTGTGTCCTCCACCACCACGCAGCGCCCCGGGTGGGCCCCCAGCCGCGAGGCGGCCAGCAGATACGGGTCCGGGTGCGGCTTGGTCCGCTCCACCTCGTCCCCCGCCAGGGTCAGCGCGAAGTGCTCCGGCCCCAGGGAGACGAGCATCCGGTCGATCACCCGCCGGTGCGAGGCCGACACCAGGGCGGCCGGCACGTCGTGCGCGGCCAGCTCCGTCAGCAGCCGCCGGGCACCGGGCATCAGGGACACACCGCGCTCCACCCGCTCGATGAACTTGGAGTTGAGCAGCACCGTCAGGTCTCCCAGCGAGATGTCCGCCCCGGTGGCCTGAATCAGATACGTCGCGCTCCGGGACATCGGCCCGCCGACCACCACCTCACGGTGCTCGTCGGCCAGCGCGTACCCCAGCTCGGCGAACACCTCGACCTCGGTCTCCCACCAGAAGCCCTCGGTGTCCACCAGCGTGCCGTCCATGTCCAGCAGAACAGCCTGGAGACCGGCCGCGGCGGCCCCGGACACGGCGGGCGCGAGGGGCGGGGCGGCTGGCGCGTCCGGTCTCCCCCCTCCGCCGGGAACGTGCACGGGCGCGGAGACGGGGGCCGGGGCACCGCCGCCGAAGGCGGGCGGGACCCCGGCGCGGGAGAGGGGACGAGTCATCCGTGTGCCTCCTACAGGGACGCGAAGGCCGGTCGCCCGCACCTGACGGGTGCGGGCGACCGGCCTGTACCGGACAGATCAGTTTACGTCGGTCCGCGAACTATCGCGCGTTGAAGTATTTGGCCTCGGGGTGGTGGAGGACGATGGCGTCGGTGGACTGCTCGGGATGGAGCTGGAACTCCTCGGACAGCGTCACCCCGATCCGCTCCGGCCGCAGCAACTCGGCGATCTTGGCGCGGTCGGCCAGGT
>NZ_JBKJFM010000200.1:0-9120 GCF_046614825.1 Streptomyces nanhaiensis | reverse complement strand
CAGCCGGCGGGCCGCCCGCGCACGGCGCGGGCCGGCCGCCGGCCGGGCGGGCACGGCGGGGGCTGGGGCAGCGGGCATCTGCGACCTCGGACGGTATGCGGACGGACGGGCCGACGTGCGGACAGGACGGGACACAGCCGGTTCCGCGTCACGGAAGCCGCGGAACCGGCCAGCTCAGGTTAGGTGAACCTAACCACCTATGTCACGGAGTGCACAATGTGGGACATGGCTTCTCGTGCGGTGACGGTCGGCTTCGACCTGGACATGACGTTGATCGACTCGCGCCCCGGCATCCGGGCGACCTATCTGGCCCTGGCCGCCGAGACCGGCGCGTACATCGACGCCGACCTCGCCGTCACCCGCCTCGGACCGCCGCTGGAGGTCGAGCTGGCGCACTGGTTCCCCGAGGAGGCGATCGACGAGGTCGGCGCACGCTACCGCGAGCTGTACGTGAGCCACGCCATCGAGCCGACCATGCCCATGCCCGGTGCCCGGGAGGCGGTGGAGGCGGTCCGGCGGACGGGCGGCACCGCGATCGTGGTCACCGCCAAGCACGAGCCCAACGCCAAGCTCCACCTCGACCACCTGGGCATCGAGCCGGACGCGGTGATCGGCTGGCTGTGGGCCGAGGCCAAGGCGGAGGCGCTGGTCGAGCACGGTGCGGGCGTCTACGTCGGTGACCACCTGGGCGACGTGCGCGGGGCGCGCGCGGCCGGGGCCCTGTCGGTGGCGGTGCCGACGGGCCCGTGCGGCGCGGCGGAGCTGCGGGAGGCGGGGGCCGATGTGGTGCTGGAGGACCTGACGGCCTTCCCCGCCTGGCTGGAGGCGTACGCGTCGGCCTGAGCCGCGCTGGCCCGGACCGCGTCGGCCCGAGCCGCGGCCGCGACGGCCGCGGCCGTACGCGTCGCGCCCTCCGCTACCGGCGGACCGCCTCGCGCGCCTCGCGGCGCTGCACCGCGATCGACCGCAGCACACCGGCGCCGGCGATGGCGAAGCCGACGCCCATCAGCATGCTGACGAGGTACGCGGCCGTGGGCAGCGGGTCGGATCCGAGGAACAGGGGCGTGATGGTCGCGAGAGTGGCCACCGCGCCGACGACGAAGACGACGGCGCCGATGCGGACGAGCAGATCTCCCGCGCGGGACGTTTCACTGGTCACCGGGACAGGGTAGTTCCGTGTGAAGACACGCGCGGGGCACGGGGGAGGCGGTTCCGGGGCGCCTTGTCACCGGGGAGCGGATCATTAGTCTTGGTGACGGCGGGTCACACGGCCCGCCGCGTTCCTGTGCGGAACCGTTGCCTTTCGAGAAGTCGTTGTTTCCCTGACAGCTCCCTGACAGTTTTCCCGACAGGACGTAGCCCGGTTCATCCGGACGAATGACGAGGACGAGGACAGACGTGCCTACCGGCAAGGTCAAGTGGTTCAACAGTGAGAAGGGTTTCGGTTTCCTCTCACGCGACGACGGCGGTGACGTCTTCGTCCATTCGTCGGTGCTCCCGTCCGGGGTGGACACGCTGCGGCCCGGACAGCGCGTCGAGTTCGGGGTCGTCGCGGGCCAGCGCGGTGACCAGGCACTCTCGGTCACCCTGCTGGACCCGGCCCCCTCCGTGGCCGCCGCCCAGCGCCGCAAGCCGGACGAGCTGGCGTCGATCGTGCAGGACCTCACCACCCTGCTGGACGGAGTCGCGCAGCAGCTGGAGCGGGGCCGCTACCCCGACCGCCAGCACGGCCACAAGATCGCGGGCATGCTCCGCATCGTGGCCGACCAGCTCGACGTCTGACCGGGCGCCCGGCCGTACGTCCGGGGTGCGGGGCCCGGGCCCCGCACCCCGCAACGGCCTACCGCACGAAGTCCAGCGCGCCGGGACCCAGGGGCGGCACCAGCTCCTCGGCCGCGGCGCGCGTGAGCAGCCCGCGCACCGCCGCGTAGCCGCTCTCGCCGAGGTCGGCGGTGAACTCGTTGACGTACAGCCCGATGTGCCGGTCCGCGACCGAGGGGTCCATCTCCTGGGCGTGCTCCAGCACGTAGGGCCGTGACGCCCGGGGGTCCTCCCAGGCCATCCGCACCGAGGCGCGGGCCGCCCGGGCGAGCGCCCGCAGCGTCGGCGCGCCCAGCGACCGCCTGGCGATGACCGCGCCCAGCGGGATCGGCAGCCCCGTGGTGCCCTCCCAGTACTCGCCCAGGTCGGCGAGCCGGTGCAGTCCGTAGTCCTGGTAGGTGAAGCGGGCCTCGTGGATGACCAGCCCGGCGTCCACCCGGCCGTCGCGCACGGCGGGCATGATCTCGTGGAAGGGCAGCACGGCGATCTTCCCGACCCCGCCCGGCACCCGCTCGGCCGCCCACAGCCGGAACAGCAGGTACGCCGTCGAGCGCTCGCTCGGCACCGCGACCGTCGCACCGCCCAGCCCGCCGGCCCCGGCCCCCGGCTCGCGGGTGAGCACCAGCGGGCCGCAGCCGCGCCCCAGGGCGCCGCCGCACGGCAGCAGCGCGTACTCGTCCAGCACCCACGGCAGAACGGCGTAGGAGACCTTCAGCACGTCCAGCTCGCCGCGCTCGGCCATGCCGTTGGTGACGTCGATGTCCGCGAACGTCACGTCCAGCTCCGGCGCGCCCGGCACCAGGCCGTGCGACCAGGCGTGGAAGACGAAGGTGTCGTTGGGGCAGGGGGAGTAGGCGATCCGCAGCGGCCGCTCAGTCCTGGCGCCGGTCAAGGTCCCTCCAACCGTCGAGTACGGGAACGATCCTGCCGAAGGCCGCGGTCAGGGCGTCCAGCGCCTCCGCGAAGCGCCAGGCGGCGCGGTCGCGCGGACCCACCGCGTTGGAGACGGCGCGGACCTCCAGTACGGGTACCCCGCCGCAGGCCGCCGCTGCCTCCGCGACTCCGAAACCCTCCATCGCCTCGGCCAGCGCGCCCGGGTGCCGGTGCGCCAGCAGCGCGGCCCGCTCGGCGGTGCCGGTGGCCGTGGAGACCGTCAGCACCGGGCCCAGCGCCGCGCCGGCCGCCTCGGCGACGGCCCGCGACAGCCCCTCGGGCGGCAGGTGGACGGTGGTGCCGAAGCCCAGCTCGGACACCGATGCGAAGGGCTCGGGCCCGGCCGGGGTCTCGGCGCCCAGGTCCGCGGCGACGATCTCGGAGGCGACGGCCACCGAGCCGACCGGGGCCAGCGGGGCGAAACCGCCGCCGATGCCGGCCGAGACCACCAGACCGTACGGGCGGCCCCCCGCCGAGCGCCGCTCCAGCGCCACCGCGGTACGGGCCGCCGCGGCCGCGGGCCCGGCGCCCGCGGCCAGCACGTCGATGCCGGCCGGGGCGCAGGCGACGGCCACCGCGTCGCGCTCGGCGGGCACGGCCGTGACGACCAGGACCGGCACCGGGGCCGGCGCGGCCTCCGCGGCGGAGCGGCGGGACGGTACGGGGCTCAGTCTTCGCTCTCGCGCTCGAGCTCGAAGTTCCACACGCCCCGGTAGTTGCTGCCGTCGTACTCGACGATGCTCAGCTGCACCGACTGGGGACTGCCGCCCTGCTGGTCGCCGCCGTTCTGGAAGAAGGCGTCGCCGGAGAAGCTGCGGTACGTCTTGGTGATCCGGTCCGTCACCGCGGGCTGGCCGTTGAGGAACAGCACCCAGCCGTCCTCGGCGATCTCGGGGTCCACGCCGATGCGCAGCAGGTCGCCCTGGCCGACGGTGATGGAGGTTTCGGTCCCCTCCTTGGCGCAGGACAGCACCTTCTCCTGCGAGATCTTGCCGTTGTCCTCGTAGCAGGCGGCTTCCGTGGACACGCTGTCGGAACCGACGGTCACGGTCGCTCGGGGAGTCGGCTTCTCGCAGGCGGAGAGGGCGACGAGCCCGAGGGTGGCCGCACCGATGGCTACGGCAGTGCGGATGGTGCGGCTGCCCTTGCCCCGGGAGATCGTGTGGGTCATAGCACGCAGGCTACCCGGCGGTTCCGCTCAGGCGACGCGCGGGTGGGGCGTGCCGTGCCGCGCGGCCGACAGCAGGGGCCGGACGGTGGCGAGCGCGCCCACCGCCACGATCACCCCGGCCACGCCCATGCCGACCGGTCCGATCAGCGGCAGCGCGATCCCGACGGCGCCGCCGACCACCCACGACATCTGCATCAGCGTCTCGGAGCGGGCGAAGGCGGAGGTGCGCACCACCTCCGGCACGTCCCGCTGGATCAGCGCGTCCAGCGACAGCTTGCCCAGCGCCTGCGCCAGCCCGGCGACGGCCGCGACCACGGGCACGGTGACCGTGCCGTACAGCACCGCCGCCACCACGGTGGCGGCCAGGGCCAGCGCCAGCACCGACGCGATGATCATCTCCGGGACGCGGTCGCGCAGCCAGGCGCCCAGCGCCGTGCCCAGGGCGTTGCCGCCGCCCGCCGCCACGGCCACGACGCCCAGTGAGACCACGGGGTCCAGGCCGGCCAGGGGGTGCTCGCGCAGCATGAAGGCGAGGAAGAAGGTGAGGAAGCCGGAGAGGGCGCGCAGGGAGGAGTTGGCGAGCAGGGCGTTGAACACGGAGGCGCCCACGGTGCGCAGGCCGGGCCTGCGGGGCCTGCCGTTCCCGCTCCCGTTTCCGCCGCCGCCATTGCCGACGCCGCCCTTCCCCGCGGTGCTCCCGTCCCCGCTCGTGCCGCCGGCCTTGTCCCCGGTCCTGTCCCCGGCCTCCGAGGGGGAGCTCCCGGCGGCGGGGGCGCCGGGGGCGTCTGCGGGAGCGTCGGTGTCGCCGCCGCCGTCCGCGCTGTGCGCGGCCTCGTAGGCGGTCAGCAGGGCCCGCCGCTCGCCCTTGGCGGAGTCCACCTTGTGGGGCAGCGAGAAGGACAGGAACGTGCCGATGACGAAGACGGTGAAGGCCCCGTACAGCGGCCAGGACGGCCCCAGGCTGTGCAGCGCGGCCCCGACCGGCGCCGCCGCGCCGGTGGCCAGCAGCCCGGCCAGCGTCACCCGCGAGTTCGCCTTCACCAGCGAGATCCGGTGCGGCAGCAGCCGGGGCACGACCGCCGATCTCACCACCCCGTACGCCTTGGAGGCCACCAGCACCCCCAGCGCCGCCGGATACAGCTCCAGGCTGCCGGTGGCCACCGCCCCGGCCATGCTCAGCGCCAGCAGCGCCCGGCCCAGCATCGACCCGGCCATCGCGGCGCGGCGGCCGTGCGGGATGCGGTCCAGCAGCGGCCCGATGACCGGTGCGAGCAGCGCGAAGGGGGCCAGGGTGACGGCCAGGTAGAGCGCGACGCGCCCGCGCGCCTCGCCGGTGGGGACGGAGAAGAAGATCGTGGACGCCAGGGCGACGGTGATCATCATGTCGCCCGCGGAGTTCACCGCGTGCAGTTCGATGAGCTTGCCCAGCCCGGACTCGCCCGCGCCCTGGGCGTGGGTGGCCTTCCGGATGCGCCTGCCCAGCGCGCGGGGAGGCGTGTGTACGGCGCGGACGATCGCCCGCGCCGTACGTCGGAATCGCCCCTCGCCGTGCTGGGGCGTCCTCAAGGCAGCCACGTCGTCAGTGTGCCCTACCGCCCGCCGCCTAGCCGGGCTCCTTCGGCTGAAGGTTTTGGTTGAAGGTGCGACGGTCGGCGGCGTACGCGCGTGGGGTAGCGTGGGGGAGATGGTGCGCTCCGCCCGATGGGAACGCTTGGGTCCGGACGTCGCAGCGGTCCTCTGGTCCGCTCCGTCCTCACCCGTCTGACCTGGGCGTACGGTAGGCGCACTCGCGAAACGGCGTAGGAGAGAATCGATTCTTGTGAGTGCTGCGATGCGAGGCCGTACCCCTGATCGCCTGTGCGCCGAGGCGGTTGAACTGGCTCGGGAGGCGGCACGGGAAGCCGCGTTCCCCGGCCGGATCGGCGACCATCTGGGTGCCGTCGCCGAGGGGGACCGCGTCGTCACGCACTACTTCGAGTGCCTGGAACCGGGCTACCGCGGCTGGCGCTGGGCCGCCACCGTCGCGCGGGCCTCGCGGGCGCGGGTGGTGACCGTCGACGAGACGGTGCTGCTGCCCGGCCCCGACGCGCTGCTCGCCCCCGAATGGGTGCCCTGGAGCGAACGCCTGCGCCCCGGCGACCTCGGCCCCGGCGACCTGCTGCCCACCGAGGCGGACGACCCGCGCCTGGAGCCCGGCTACACCGGCGGCGGCGAACCCTCCCCGCACGCGGCGGTCGTGGAGTCCGCCTGGGAGGAGGCCGGCGCCGAGGGCCCGGCCGAGGCCGAGGACGCCGACGTCGTCACCAGCGAGCCCGGTGCGCTCCCCGGCGCTCCGGCGCGCGGCAGCATCGCGGCGGTCGCCGAGGAGATCGGCATGGGCCGCCCCCGGGTCCTGTCCCGCCAGGGCCTGCACGACGCCGCCGACCGCTGGGAGGAGGAGTTCGGCCCCCGGACGCCCATGGCCCAGGCGGCCCCCGCCTCCTGCATGAGCTGCGGCTTCCTGGTGCCGATGGCGGGCTCGCTGCGCCAGGCCTTCGGGGTGTGCGCCAACGAGTTCTCCCCGGCGGACGGCCGCGTGGTCTCCCTCGCCTTCGGCTGCGGCGGCCACTCGGAGGCGGCCGTCATGCCGAAGACGCCGCGCCCGCCGGCGCCGGTGATCGACGAGACGAGGGTGGACGAGCTGCCGCTGGACGGCGGGGCGGACGCCTCGGACGGCGGCGCGGGAGGCCCGGAGGCGTAGGGCCTCCGTACCCGCCCCCGGGCACCGCCCCGGCCTCCGGCCCCGGGCGCCGCCTCCGCCACGGCACCGCCCCGGCCCTCGCCCCGCCCCCGTCACAGTCCCGCCTCCGTCACAGTCCCGGAGCGCCCCAGAGCGGGAACCAGCGGCTCAGGTCCGGCTCGATGTTCAGGTCGTCCTGGAGGGCCGCCCTGACCTGGAGCTCCAGCGGGTTGTCGCGCTTCTGGCCGGGCAGCGGGGCGAAGGGGTAGAACGTGCCGCGCTTGTAGAGGTAGACCAGCGCGAGGGGCTGCCGTCCGGAGGCGCGGAAGGCGACCAGCGAGCACAGCAGCTGCGGGCCGAAGCCGCTGTCCCGCAGCGTGGCGTTCACCGCGTGCAGGTCGTTGACCAGGGAGGGCAGCTCGTCGGGGGCGCGGCGGGAGAGCAGCCAGGAGTACCCGTAGTCGTCCTGGCTGAACTCCACCGTCCCGCCGGCGCGCTCGGAGTCCGCGCCCAGCAGGGCCTCCACCTCCTGCCGGATCCGTGTGAAGGCGCCGCCCTCGATGCTCGCGAAGCACACCGAACCCGCCCCGGTGGGGGCCAGACCCGCGGCGGCCTGGAGGGTGATCGCCGCCGAGGGCAGGGCGAAGAGGCGGTCGAGGTCGGGCCGGACCGGCTTGCTCCGGCCGAACAGGACGTCCAGCAGGCCCACGGCGGCTCCTTCCGGATCAGGTTCTCAGGACGCCTCGCCGCCCAGCCGCTCGGAGATCTCCGCGAGCGCCTCCAGACGGCGGTCCAGGCTGGGGTGGGTGGAGAACAGCCCGGCCACCGTGCTGCCGGGCCCGAGGGCGGGGGTGAAGAAGAACGCGTTGAACGCCTGGGCCGTGCGCAGGTCCCGGGTCGGGATCCGGGCGATGTCGCCGCTGACCTTGGTCAGGGCCGAGGCCAGGGCGGAGGGCTTCCCGGTGAGCATGGCCGCGGCGCGGTCGGCGGCCAGCTCGCGGTAGCGGGACAGCGCCCGGATGAGCAGGAAGCTGAGGGCGTACACGACGGCGGAGACCAGCATGACCATCGCGAACACGGCGGCGGTGTTCTGGTCGCGGCGGCCCCCGCCGAACAGCTGGGAGTAGAAGGCGAAGCGGACGACCAGCCCGGCCAGCACGCCCAGGAACGAGGCGATGGTGATCACCGCCACGTCGCGGTGGGCGACGTGGGACAGCTCGTGGGCCAGGACGCCCTCCAGCTCCTCGGTCTCCAGGCGCCGTGTCAGCCCGGTGGTCACGCAGACCACGGCGTGGTCCGCGTCGCGGCCGGTGGCGAACGCGTTGGGCAGGTCCATGCCCGACACGGCCACCCGCGGCTTCGGCATGTCCGCAGTGGCGCACAGCCGGTCGATCACCCCGTGCAGCCGCGGCTCCTCCTCCGGGGTCACCAGGCGGCCGCGCATGGCGTACAGGGCGACCCGGTCGGAGAACCAGAACTGCGCGCCCAGCAGGACGGCGGCGATGACGACGACCAGGACGAGGGAGTCCAGCAGCACGATCAGCGCGCCGACGAACCCCACGTACAACAGCCCGAGCAGGAACATCGTGAGCACCATGCGCCCGGTGAGCCGCCGGTCGGGCTCGAAGCGGCTGCGCATCACGCACCCGCCCCGCAAGCCCGGCCCCCGCCGCGGGCCCGTACAGCGGTCGTGACCCTCATGTCCATCGGGTCCTCCTGTCCGCCACGCTCCCGCCGGACGGGACCGTGGACCGAGACACGGTTGCCTTTCCTCCCTGTATACCCCAATGTCCCGAATCGCCCCTTCCCGGCCGTGGACGGGGGCCGACCCGCGCCACCGGCGGCCCGGCGCGCACGAGGCACGCCGGACGCAGTACCGTCGCCCGCAGACAGGCAATCGGGCTCGTCCCGTGACTGGACGTGGCGGAGGAGACGGACACGTGAGCGGCACGGTGCTGGTGCAGGGCGCGGACGACGGAGCGGATCCCTTCGACACCGCACGGCTGCGCCGCGGCGTACTCGACGCCTGGGCGGCGTCCCCCGCGCGCTTCCGCGAGGACGCCAACGCGGAGGAGGACCTGGCCCTCGGCGGCTACCGCGACCGGCTGGTGGTCGAGCTGGCCCAGAACGCCGCCGACGCCGCCGCCCGCGCCGGCGTGCCCGGACGGCTGCTGCTCACCCTGCGCGGCAAGGTGCTGGTGGCCGCCAACACCGGGGCGCCCCTGGACGCGGCCGGCGTGGAGTCCCTGGCCACCCTGCGCGCCTCCGCCAAGCGCGACGAGGAGACGGCCGGCGGACCGGGCGGCCCCCGGGGACCGGGCGGCCCCCAGGCGGGCCCCGTCGGCCGCTTCGGCGTCGGCTTCGCCGCCGTCCTGGCCGTCAGCGACGAACCCGCCATCGTCTGCCGCACCGGCGGCGCCCGCTGGTCGCTGGCCGAGGCCCGCGAGATGGCCGCCGAGGCCGCCGCCCGCAACCC